>NC_008816.1:1200000-1500000 GCF_000015645.1 Prochlorococcus marinus str. AS9601 | reverse complement strand
AGCATCTCTACTTGTTGAAGGAGCAAGATCTCCAGACATTGGCCTTCCATCTAGTTGCCAAATAAGGGGAATATCAAGTTTTTTAAGAATTTCATATCTTTCCCACAGAGCTTTCAAAAGATCATCAGGCTCTTGGGCTTTTTTGAAAGATTGATTTAATCCACAACTGATAGATATCTTGTCTAATTTCATTCCAGAACTTGTAAGGATACTTACAACTTTTGTAAAAGAATCTAGGCGATTGATTTCTGTATGAATTTCTACTGCATTAGGCCTTATTTTTTGAAGAGTTGATGCTAAATTATTTTTTGACAAATTATATTCATATTCACTAATTAGATTTAGAGGACAACTATTTAAACATCTTCCGCATCCATAACATTTACTCTCTTTAATTCCGAAATTATCAATTGCAAATGTGGGGCATACTTTTTCGCATGGTCTTGGACAACTAGGGGGACATTTCAATGGATCAAATTTTGCTTTTCGAAAGTGGATATCATTACCATCACTAATGCTTATCATTAATCCAGGGGAGTTTTTAAAGACTTTTTTTGCCCAATCGATTCCTTTTTTTGCTGCATAAACTATAGATTCTTCTGCTGCAACATCTATGTAGTCGACACCAGCAGCAGTATAAATTGCACATAAATCTTCTATGGCAACAATATCTTCATTACTGGCACCACAAATTAACTTAATCCATTTATCTTTTTTATTCTTGGTTTTAATCAAACAATTTAACTTTCAAATTCATCCAAAATATAATTACTTAATGGTTTCCATTCAAGTTTTCTTGAACCCCCCATTTCAACAACTATTGTTAGTTTATTATCGTTAGTACAAATCTCTATTAAGCTTTCTAATTCAGACTGGGATAATACTTGACCTTCTAATAACCAAAGTAATTTATTTTTATCATTTTCATTAAATAACTCAGAAGCTTGTGGGATTACTTGCTGAACTTCCCCAAGCGCTCCGTTTCTTCCTACACTTTGATGACCAAGGTGAGGTGGTCTAACGCCATGCAATTTGAGCAAGAAAACTTCTGGATCTCCAAGCCCTCTTGCTGAAGTTATAAAAGTTTTAAAGCCTTTGGCCCTCATTCTCCTCAAAAGACGAGTTTCATAACCACCTTCAAGAGGAGCAAATATTGCGAGACATTTGTTAGTTTTTAAATCGTTATGAAACTTTTTCCCTGAGAGAAGTAATGGCATAAAAATTTCCTTTATTTCTATTTTATTTTATTTTATGGTACTTGATGATGTACAATTGTAACTCAGTGAATTTTTAAGCTCGCAAGCTAGCCGAGCCTCTGAAAATTTCACATTTTTTAGCGTTTCGTTAAAAAACTCAGGTGGGTTTATCCCAGGAGAAACTATCTAGATTTTCAGATAAGTCTCAACCTTACTAATTGTTTTTTGATTAACTTCACCTTAATAACTGAAGGGTTTAGATAATTGAAAAATTATTACGAGCTAGCCTAACTTAGTCTTATGTCTATTGGAATTTTAGGAAAGAAATTGGGCATGTCCCAACTTTTCGATGATAAAGGTAATTCGGTACCAGTTACTCTTATAGAGGCTGGTCCTTGCCGCGTCACTCAATTGAAAACAACTGCTTTGGATGGTTATACCGCTGTTCAGATAGGTTATGGCTTGTCCAAAGAGAAGCATTTAAGCAAACCTGAAAAGGGACACTTATTGAAATCAGGTGAAGAACTTTTAAAGCATTTGAAAGAATATAGGGTTGAAGAAACTTCATCTTATGAAATCGGAAAACAAATAACTGTAAAAAACTTTGAGGTTGGTCAAAAAGTTGATATCAGTGGCAAATCTATGGGTAGAGGTTTTGCAGGTTACCAGAAAAGACATGGTTTTAGCAGAGGTCCTATGAGTCATGGTTCAAAAAATCATAGAGCACCTGGATCTACAGGAGCAGGAACAACTCCAGGCAGAATTTATCCTGGAAAAAGAATGGCAGGAAGATATGGAGGAAAACAGATTACTACTAAAGGTTTGTTAGTTCTAAAAATTGATGATCAGAAAAATTTGCTTGTAGTAAAGGGTTCTGTCCCAGGTAAGCCAGGCTCAATAATAAACATTAAGCCAAATAATGTCGTAGGCAAAAAAGGAGGTGAAAAATCATGACAACACTTGAAACTCTTAAGTGGGATGGTAAAAAATCAGGCAAAGTTTCTCTTGATTTAGCAGTTGCTAAAGAAACTTCTTCGGCAGACTTAATCCATAGAGCAGTCCTTAGACAGTTAGCAAATAAAAGACAGGGGACAGCCTCAACTTTGACAAGATCTGAAGTGCGCGGGGGCGGTAGAAAGCCATACAAACAAAAAGGTACAGGAAGAGCTCGTCAAGGATCAATAAGGACACCTTTGAGACCTGGCGGTGGAATTATTTTTGGACCGAAGCCACGTTCTTACAATCTTGATATGAATCGTAAGGAACGTAGATTAGCTCTTAGAACAGCTCTTATGTCCAGAGTATCTGATATGAAGGCTGTTGAAGATTTTGGATCTACTTTAAAGCAGCCTAAAACAAGTGATATCATCAATGGCCTTGCTCGATTAGGTATACAAAAAACTGAAAAAGTTTTGGTTATTCTTGATAGCCCTTCCGATATTATAAAAAAATCCATTAATAACATTGAGAAAGTAAAATTAATCGCCGCCGATCAATTAAATGTATTTGATATTCTCAATGCCAATAAATTGGTAATAGGTCAATCAGCGATAGATAAAATTCAGGAGGTTTATGCATCATGAGTAAATTATTCGATTCTCGTTTAGCCGATGTAATACGAAAGCCAGTTATTACTGAAAAAGCTACAAATGCATTAGATCTTAACCAATACACTTTCGAAGTAGATCATAGAGCGGCTAAACCACAAATAAAGGCAGCTGTTGAAGCCTTGTTCAGTGTTAAAGTCATAGGAGTTAACACTATGAATCCTCCTAGGAGAACAAGAAGAGTCGGGAAATTTTCCGGTAAACGTTCTCAGGTCAAGAAGGCAATTGTACGTCTTGCTGAAGGAGACAAAATCCAACTATTTCCAGAATCTTAAGGAGTTTTAATCATGGCAATACGTAAATTTAAACCTTATACACCTGGCACTAGGCAGAGAGTAGTTACTGACTTTAGTGAAATCACAAGTGCAAAACCTGAAAGATCATTGATAGTTTCAAAACATAGAGTTAAAGGCAGGAATAATCGTGGAGTTATCACTTGTCGTCATCGTGGAGGTGGTCACAAAAGGCAATATAGATTGGTCGACTTTAGAAGAGATAAAAGAAATATCAACGCTAAAGTTGCAGCTATACACTACGATCCTCATAGAAATGCAAGGTTGGCACTTTTATTTTATGAAGATGGAGAGAAAAGATATATTATCGCTCCAGCAGGAGTAAAAGTCGGACAAAATGTCATTTCTGGAGAAAGTGTTCCAATTGAAGATGGAAATGCAATGCCGCTTTCTGTTATGCCATTAGGATCTAGTGTTCATTGTGTTGAGTTATACGCAGGTAGGGGCGCTCAAATGGTTAGATCCGCAGGAGCTAGTGCTCAAGTTATGGCAAAAGAGGGAGATTATGTCGCTTTAAAACTCCCATCTACTGAGGTAAGACTTGTAAGAAAAGAATGCTACGCAACTCTTGGTGAAGTAGGTAATTCTGAAATAAGAAATACTAGTTTAGGTAAAGCAGGCAGAAGAAGATGGCTTGGAAGAAGGCCTCAAGTAAGAGGTAGTGTAATGAACCCATGTGATCATCCACATGGAGGAGGAGAGGGAAAAGCACCAATTGGTAGAGCAGGCCCAGTTACTCCATGGGGTAAGCCAGCTCTTGGACTAAAGACACGTAAAAAGAACAAACCAAGTAATAAATTAGTTGTTCGAAGACGCCGTCGTGTTTCTAAGAGGAGTAGAGGAGGAAGAGACTCTTGATTACTTCATTTATTATTTCAATTTCTATTACATAATCATGGGACGTTCACTAAAAAAAGGACCTTTTATAGCAGATAGCCTGCTCAAGAAGGTAGAAAAACAAAATACTGATAATGACAAGTCTGTTATCAAAACTTGGTCAAGATCCTCTACGATTTTACCTTTAATGATTGGTCACACAATCGCCGTACATAATGGCAAAACTCACATTCCAGTATTTATTACTGAACAAATGATTGGTCATAAACTTGGTGAATTTGCTCCTACACGCACTTACCGAGGTCATATAAGAGATAAGAAAGGAGCAAAATCATGACAAAAACACCTGAAACAACAAAAAAAGCAATTGCTCATGGGAATTACGTTCGCGGATCGGCCTCTAAAGTGAGAAGAGTTTTGGATCAGATAAGGGGTAGGTCTTATAGAGATGCATTGATTATGTTGGAATTTATGCCTTACAGATCTACAGACCCCATAACTAAAGTTCTAAGATCTGCTGTTGCCAATGCAGAACATAACCTTGGAATGGATCCATCCACCTTAGTTATTTCTTCTGCATGGGCTAATAGTGGTCCAGTAATGAAAAGGTATAGGCCCAGAGCTCAAGGTCGAGCTTTTTCAATTAAAAAACAGACTTGCCACATCAGCATTTCTGTTGAATCGGCTCCTACTGAAACTAATGCGGAGGTACAAAACTAATGGGACATAAAATACATCCTTCTGGACTAAGATTAGGAATTACACAAGAGCATCGCTCTAAGTGGTTTGCTACTTCTAAAACATATCCAATTCTTCTCCAAGAAGATTTTAAAATTCGTACCTTTATACAAAAAAAATATGGAGCAGCAGGAATTAGCGATGTTTTAATAGCTAGAAAAGCTGACCAACTTGAACTTGAATTAAAAACAGCAAGACCCGGAGTAATAGTTGGAAGACAAGGGAGTGGGATTGAAGAATTAAGATCTGGCATTCAAAAAACAATAGGAGATAGAACAAGGCAAGTAAGAATAAACGTTGTAGAAGTAGAACGTGTAGATGCTGATGCTTTTTTACTAGCTGAATATATTGCGCAACAACTTGAAAAAAGAGTCGCTTTTAGAAGAACTATCAGGATGGCTTTACAAAGGGCTCAAAGGGCTGGAGTTTTAGGTCTCAAAATTCAAGTAGGTGGAAGGTTGAATGGTGCTGAAATAGCTAGAACTGAATGGACTAGAGAAGGTAGAGTACCTTTACATACATTGAGAGCTGAAATTGACTACGCAACACGTGAAGCTAATACAACTTACGGTGTTCTAGGCATTAAAGTTTGGGTTTTCAAAGGCGAAGTTCTCCCTAAAGAAGAACAAACCATCCCTGTGGGTGCGAGCCCTAAGAGGAAAGCTAGTAGAAGACCTCAGCAATTTGAGGATCGTTCAAATGAGAATTCATAGGAGGTATAAAAATGCTTAGTCCAAAACGTACTAAATTCCGTAAACAACATAGAGGCAGAATGAGGGGTGTAGCCTCAAAAGGAAATACTATTGCATTCGGTCAATTTGCTCTCCAAGCTCAAGACTGTGGCTGGGTAACTGCACGTCAGATTGAAGCAAGCAGAAGAGCTATGACTAGATATATCAAACGTGGTGGTCAAATCTGGATAAGAATATTTCCTGATAAACCCGTAACCATGAGACCTGCCGAAACCAGAATGGGTTCTGGTAAAGGTAATCCAGAGTTTTGGGTCGCAGTTGTAAAACCTGGAAGAATACTTTTTGAAATGGGTGGTGAGGATATCACTGAGGAAACTGCAAAGGAAGCTATGCGTCTGGCTCAATATAAACTTCCTGTAAAAACTAAATTTATCTCAATTGATAAAAATCTAGAAAATTCCTCCCAAGAAAATACAAAAGATAGTAAAAAATCTCAAGAGGAGGTTAAACAATGAAAAACTCAGAGTCACTTAAGGAATTTAAAAAATTAAATTCTGAACAAATTACTGAAAAGATTGACCAATTAAGAAAAGATCTTTTTGACTTGAGATTCAAGCAAGCTACAAGACAGCTCAATGAAACTCATAAATTTAAAATTATCAAGAAACAAGTTGCGCAATTACTCACTCTCAGTAAGAATCAATCTGCTTCTCAAACAACTCCTGATTAATTATTAGTTATGGCACTTAAAGAAAGAATTGGTACTGTTGTCAGCGACAAAATGGATAAAACAGTTGTTGTTGCTGTTATTAACAGATATCCACATCCCACTTATAAAAAAATTGTAAGTAGAACTACTCGATATAAGGCGCATGATCCAGAAAATACATGCGTTTTAGGTGATCGAGTTAAAATTAGAGAAACTAGACCGCTTAGTGCTCATAAAAGATGGGCTATAGAAGAGATTCTCAATAAAACAAGTCAGGCTAAGGAGGTTAAAAAATGATTCAACAAGAAACTTATTTAACAGTTGCCGATAATAGCGGAGCAAAAAGACTCCAATGTATTAGGGTTTTAGGTTCAAATAGAAGGTATGCACATGTCGGGGATGTAATCGTAGCAACTGTAAAAGATGCTCTGCCTAACATGGGAGTCAAGAAATCTGAAGTTGTTAAAGCTGTTATCGTCAGAACTAAAGCAACCTTAAGAAGAAATACTGGTAATTCAATCAGATTTGATGACAATGCGGCAGTATTGATTAATGAAGATAAGAATCCAAAAGGTACTAGAGTCTTTGGTCCTGTAGCTAGAGAACTGCGGGATAAAAATTATACAAAGATTGTTTCTCTTGCTCCGGAGGTGATTTAAATGTTGGATTCATTAAAGCAAAAGAAAAATTTCCAGAGAATAAAAATGAGAATCAAAACTGGAGATTTGGTAAAAGTAATTAATGGAAAGGACAAAGGGAAAACTGGAGAAGTTTTAAAAACTATCCCTCTTGAAAATAGAGTAGTTGTAAAGGGAATTAACCTTAGGACCAAACATGTAAAACCAACTCAGGAAGGAGAAACTGGAAGAATTCTTACAGAAGAAGCATCTTTACATGCATCAAATGTAATGTTTTTTTCAAAGGATAAAAATCTTACAAGTAAGATTGAATACTTTATTGATAAAGAGGGGGTTAAGAAAAGAAGATTGAAGAAAACTGGTGAAGTAATTGATTAATTTTTCATCAGAAACTAGATTTCAACTTTTTCTAATTTATCAATTCTGACAAAGACCAGAATTAACAAAAAATTATGACTCTAAAAAATCGCTACAAAGAATCAATAAGACCAAAACTTTTAAAGGATCTTGGCCTTAAAAATATTCATCAAGTACCAAAAGTTGTCAAAGTCAACGTTAACAGAGGTCTTGGTGAAGCAGCTTCGAATTCGAAAGCTCTTGAAGCCTCTTTAAATGAAATGGCAACAATTACAGGACAAAAGGCTTTAGTAACTAGGGCCAAAAAAGCTATCGCGGGTTTTAAAATTCGTGAGGGCATGCCTATTGGTTGTACTGTAACTTTGAGAGGAGACAGGATGTATTCCTTTTTGGAGAGATTTATAAATCTAGCTTTACCAAGAATAAGAGACTTTAGGGGAGTTAATCCAAAAAGTTTTGATGGGAGAGGTAATTACACCGTTGGCGTGAAAGAGCAATTGATTTTTCCTGAAATCTCTTTTGATAAAATAGATTCAATAAGAGGTATGGATATAACTATTGTCACTAGTGCAAAATCAGATCAAGAAGGTAAAGCTCTTTTGCAGGAGTTAGGAATGCCTTTTAGTAAGAATTAAATTAAAACTATGTCAAATCACGATCCTATTTCAGATATGCTAACTCGAATTAGAAATGCGAGTCAAAAAAAGCATACAACCACAACAATCCCAGGTTCAAAAATGTCCTTAAGTATCGCTAAAGTACTTCAAAAAGAGGGGTTCATTTCTGACATTAATGAGGAAGGTGAAGGTTATAAATCACAAATAATACTCGGCCTCAAATATAGTGGAAAAAACAAATTTCCTACTATTCGATCTATGCAAAGAGTTAGTAAACCTGGTTTGAGAATATATAAAAATACTAGAGGTTTACCAAAAGTTCTTGGAGGTCTTGGAGTTGCCATAATATCAACTTCTAAAGGCGTTATGAGTGATCGCGATGCTAGAAAGCAAGGCATTGGCGGCGAAGTCCTCTGCTATGTTTATTAAGGAGAATTAGTCATGTCAAGAATCGGAAAAACACCAGTACTTATTCCAGAGAAAGTTACAGTTGATTTTGATGGATTAACAGTTACAGTTAAGGGCCCAAAGGGTGAGTTAAAACGTCTCATGCCTGAGGGTGTTAGTTTTGATAAAAAAGATAATACTGTTGTCGTAAGTCCTACCACAACCAAAATACATTCAAGGCAGAGACATGGTTTATGTAGGGCTTTAATTGCAAATATGGTTGAAGGGGTTACTCAAGGTTTTTCAAAGAAACTAGAAATTGTTGGCGTTGGATCAAGAGCACAAGTCAAAGGAAAAAATTTAGTTGTTAGTGCAGGATATAGTCATCCTGTAGAAATGATCCCCCCTGATGGTATAACATACAAAGTTGAGAGTAATACAAACGTTACCGTATCTGGAATTGATAAGGAAATTGTTGGCAATGAAGCAGCAAAAATCAGATCAATTAGACCTCCAGAGCCATACAAAGGTAAAGGAATTAAATATCATGATGAGAGAATTCTCAGAAAAGCTGGTAAATCTGGCAAAAAATAATTCCAATTAAAAAAATGACCAAACTTTCCAGGAAATTACAAACCCAAAAAAGGCATAGAAGATTAAGGAGATACTTAATTGGAGATGCAACGCGTCCAAGATTGTCTGTTTATCGCTCTAATAATCATATTTATGCTCAGGTTATTGATGATAGCGCTCAAACAACTATTTGCTCAGCTTCAACTGTTGATAAAGAACTAAAAGAAAAATCTGAGAAATTACCATCTGATTGTAACTCTTCTTCCATTGTTGGAAAATTATTAGCAAAGAGAGCGATAAAAAAAGGTATTAAGCAAGTAATTTTTGACCGTGGAGGTAATTTATATCACGGGAGAGTAAAGGCACTTGCAGATGCTGCCCGCGAAGCTGGCCTAGAATTCTAACTTTTTTTTTACTATGACTGACACTCCAACAAAACAAGAAATTCAATCCAAGAACGATAATGTTCCTGCAGCTACGCCAGTAGAACAAAAAAAGAATAATCGTAATGATCGCAAAAGAAATAGAAGAGGTGATTCAAAAAATCTAGAGAGAGATTCTGATTGGCAAGAAAGGGTTGTTCAAATTCGACGTGTTTCTAAGACTGTTAAGGGTGGAAAAAAAATGAGTTTTAGAGCAATAGTTGTCGTTGGTAATGAAAAAGGTCAAGTCGGAGTTGGGGTTGGTAAAGCTGGTGATGTCATTGGTGCAGTTAGAAAGGGAGTTTCAGATGGTAAAAAGAATCTTGTCAGAGTTCCATTAACGCCAAATAATTCAATTCCAACTTTATCTTTAGGTAGTGATGGTGCGGCAAACGTGCTGATTAGGCCTGCCGCTCCAGGTACAGGTGTAATTGCTGGCGGTTCAATTAGAACGGTTTTAGAATTAGCTGGTATAAAAAATGTCTTGGCAAAAAGACTGGGCAGTAAAACACCTTTGAATAATGCAAGAGCTGCTATGGTAGCTCTTTCTCAATTAAGAACACACAAATCTGTTTCAAGGGAGAGAGGCATCTCACTTGAACAGCTCTATTCTTGAAAATTATGACTTCAACACTAAATACACTTAAATCAAACTCTGGCTCGAGAAAGAAAAAATTAAGAAAGGGTAGAGGTATCGCAGCCGGTCAGGGTGCATCATGTGGTTTTGGAATGAGAGGACAAAAGTCACGTTCCGGAAGACCTACACGTCCAGGTTTTGAAGGTGGCCAAATGCCTCTATATAGAAGAGTTCCAAAATTAAAGCACTTTGAAATAATTAATCAAAAGAACTTTTCCATAATTAATTTAGAAAAATTAAATGATTTCAAAGATAACGATACAGTTAACATTGACTCACTAGTTAAGAAGGGATTAATTTTCAAACCAAAATTTCCTTTAAAAATCCTTGGTAATGGAAAAATTAATGTAAAGCTAAAAGTCCAAGCTCATTCATTTACAAAAGTTGCAAAACAAAAAATTGAGGACGCAGGCGGATCCTGCGAGCTTATAAATAATAAATAAATTTAGTAAAAATTTAGGTAAGCTTTAAAATGTTTGTCAACAAAAGTAGAAATCCTAGCGCTTCTGAAATACTTTCCCAATTATTTTTAAATAAAGAGTTAAGGAGTAGAGTTTTAACTACTTTAGGCCTTCTGCTTTTAGTAAGACTTGGTATATATATCCCTATGCCTAGTATTGATAGGGTCGCTTTTAAAAGTTTTATAGATCAAGGAGGGCAATTAATAGGTTTTTTAGATATTTTTACAGGAGGAGGAATTTCAACCTTAGGAATATTCGCATTAGGCATACTACCCTTTATTAACGCATCAATTATTATTCAGCTTCTCACAGCTTCATTGCCTTTTCTTGAAGATTTGCAAAAAAATGAAGGAGAAGCAGGAAGAAGAAAAATTGCTCAAATAACTAGATATGTTTCTTTAGGATGGGGTTTTTTACAAAGTATAATTTTTTCCTTAATTCTTAGACAATATGCTATCGAGGGGATAAGTGAAACCACATTTGTTTTACAAACCTCCATTGCCTTAGTTACTGGTTCAATGTTAGTAATGTGGTTTAGTGAAATTATTACGGAGAAAGGGATAGGTCAAGGTGCTTCACTGGTGATTTTTTTGAATATTGTTTCGACTTTACCTAAGGCTCTAAGTTCAACCATTGAAAAAGCTCAAACTGGCGATAGAGGAGATGTTTTAGGTATAGCAGTTTTACTTGGAGTATTTTTACTGACAATTGTTGGGATAATTTTTGTTCAAGAGGGAGCAAGACGCATTCCTATTGTTAGTGCAAAAAGGCAGATAGGAAATACAACACTACTTCCTACAAGGCAAAGTTATTTACCTTTGAAATTAAATGCAGGAGGAGTAATGCCTATTATATTTGCATCTGCTTTAATCTTTTTACCTATAACTATTGCAAATGTTACGGGCAATCCAGTCTTAATCAAGTTAGCAAGTAGTTTAAATCCAGGATCTTCTAATCCATGGCCATATGCTCTTACATTCTTCTCCTTGATTTTGGGGTTCTCGTATTTTTATGCATCTCTTACTATCAATCCTGTTGATGTAGCTTCAAATTTAAAGAAAGGAGGAGTAGCGATACCAGGAGTTAGACCAGGAACTAATACAGCAAATTACCTTTCAGGTATACAAAATAGGTTGACATTATTGGGAGGATTGTTTCTGGGTTCGGTAGCAATAATCCCAGCAGCAGTAGAAAGAGCTACAAATGTTCAGACCTTTCAAGGTTTAGGAGCAACTTCTTTGCTAATTCTTGTGGGTGTCGCTATAGATACTGCTAAGCAAATTCAAACTTATGTTATTTCACAAAGGTATGAGGGACTAATTAACAATTAATGAAGAAGCATCTACTATTTTTAGGAGCTCCTGGAGCAGGGAAAGGGACTCAAGCGGAATTGTTGAGTCAAACTACTTCTTACTTACATCTTTCTACTGGTGAATTATTAAGAAAAGAAATCGAAATGAATACTAACCTTGGTATCCAGGTAAAAGATATTATGAATCGCGGGGAACTAGTTAGTGATGAGCTCGTATTAAAGATAGTAAGACAAAATTTAGTTAAGGATAATATCGGTTGGATTCTAGATGGTTACCCAAGAAATTTATCTCAAGCAGATTCATTGAATGAAGTCTTATCTGAAATAAATCAACCTTTAGAAGTAGTCTTTTATTTAGATATTCCAGAAGAAGTGCTAATTGAACGTTTGCTTTTAAGGGGGAGAAAAGATGATACAGAAGAAACAATTAGAACAAGAGTTGATATTTATAAAAAAACTACTGAACCATTGATTCAATATTTTAAAGATCTTTCATTGTTAGAATATATTAATGCTGATAGAGATTTAAAAACCATTTCCTCTGATATCAAACAAAAAATGGCTTGATGATGATGTAGAATATAGTATTAACGTTTTAATTGTTAAACCCCTATGAAGGTCAGATCTTCAGTCAAAAAAATTAGTCCTGACGATCAGATCGTGAGGAGAAGAGGTAAAATCTATGTTATTAACAAGAAAAGACCTCGCAATAAACAGCGTCAGGGTTAAATTTAAACCCTTAAATTCAAACTTTTACTTATTCAAAACACGTGGCCAGGATTGCAGGAATTGACATACCTCGCGAAAAGCGAGTTGAAATTGCACTAACATATGTCTATGGAATTGGTTTAACGAGATCTAAGCTAATTCTTGCTAATACGGGTGTAAACCCAGATACTCGTGTCAAAGACCTTTCAGATGGTGACGTACAAAAACTTCGAGGTGCCACAGAGGAATTTACTTTAGAGGGAGATTTGAGAAGAAAAGAGGGGATGGCTTTGAAACGTCTGCAAGATATAGGGTGTGTCAGAGGAAGAAGACATAGAATGAGTCTTCCAGTAAGAGGTCAAAGAACTAGAACTAATGCAAGAACAAGACGTGGTTCTAGAAAAACAGTTGCTGGAAGAAAAAAATAATTAACTAAATCTATCTACAAAATGAAGTATTAAATTAAAAGATCATGGCAGCTACAGTAAAAAAAACAGGTTCAAAGAAATCTAAACGAAATGTACCTAATGGTGTGGTACATATCCAAAGCACATTTAATAATACTATCGTCTCAATTACTGACACCTCAGGTCATGTAATTTCTTGGTCTTCTGCTGGCGCAAGTGGATTTAAAGGCGCTCGCAAAGGTACGCCATTTGCCGCTCAAACAGCTGCTGAAGCTGCAGCTAGAAGAGCTCTTGATCAAGGTATGAGACAAATAGAAGTACTAGTTAGAGGGCCTGGCGCAGGTAGGGAAACGGCCATAAGAGCTTTACAAGTGGCCGGATTAGAAATAACTCTAATAAGAGATGTAACTCCATTACCTCATAATGGATGTAGAAGACCTAAACGCAGACGCGTTTAGGTTTGAACCATTCTCAACCCCAAAAAAACTCTTAACCTCATTATTTTCCGTGTTGCAATACCAGATTGACAGAATCGACCATCAAATAGCAGATGATCGCTCCCAAACAGGAACTTTTTTAATTGGTCCTCTTGAAAGGGGGCAAGCTACAACTTTGGGTAATTCTCTTAGAAGAGTCCTTATGGGAGGACTTGAAGGGAGTGCAGTTACAGCAGTAAGAATAGCAGGAATTAATCATGAATATGCCACTATCCCTGGAGTTAGAGAAGACGTTTTAGATATTCTTCTGAATTGCAAGCAACTATCAATAAATAGTTCTAATCCAGAGCTCGAAATCGGCAGATTAGTGGCGAGCGGTCCAATGGAGGTGAAGGCGAATGATATTCAATTCTCCTCTCAAGTTGAAATTGTTGATGGCGAAAAACCGATCGCAACAATTCAGGAGGGGCATAACTTAGAGTTGGAAATCCATGTTGAAAGGGGTGTTGGATATAGACCAGTCGACCGTAAGAGTGAAGAGACAACTGCTATTGATTTACTTCAAATAGATGCAGTATTTATGCCAGTGAAGAGGGTAAATTTTACGATTGATGAAACTGCTGTAGCAGAGGGCGCAACAGGAAGAGAAAGATTAAAAATGGAAGTAGTTACAGATGGCTCAACAAGTCCTGACGATGCTATTGCTGAAGCTGCAAATCAGTTAATAGAACTCTTTCAACCTCTTGCTACTGTCACAATGGTTGAGGAAATTCCTGAAGAACCCGAACCATCTCCTGAAGCTCAAATCCCCCTTGAGGAACTAAACTTGTCCGTTAGAGCATATAATTGTTTGAAAAGGGCGCAAGTTAACTCAGTTTCTGATTTAATGGGCTTCAGCTATGAAGATCTTCTAGAAATTAAGAACTTTGGCTCTAAATCTGCAGATGAGGTTATTGAGGCTCTTGAGCGCATCGGCATTTCTATTCCACAAAGCAGAACATCTGTTTAACAATTTTTAAGATTATGAGACACCAACTTAGAATTCCATTATTAAGTAAACCTGCTGACCAGAGAAAAGCACTTCTTAGAGGTTTAACTACTCAATTAATTAGGGAAGGTAGAGTAACAACAACAAAAGCTAGGGCAAAAGCTTTAAGAAATGAAGCTGAAAGAATGATTTCACTCGCTAAAGAGGGAAGTTTGGCTTCTAGGAGAAGAGCTATTGGATATATTTATGATAAGAAATTAGTTCATTCATTATTTGAGAAAGCAAAGGAAAGATATGGAGACAGGGAAGGTGGTTATACTCGCATAGTCAGAACCGTATCAAGAAAAGGAGATAACGCTCAGATGGCCATAATAGAGCTTGTTTAATTAAGTTATTAAGACCGCTTTTACTAGAAAATAACTTTTGAAAAGGGTAGCTTTACTAGTCCAATATGATGGATCTCATTATTCAGGCTGGCAAAAACAAAAAAATGCAAATACTATTCAAGAAATTTTAGATAAAGCTCTCTTAAAGATTACAAATCATACAGTTAAGACTTTTGCTGCAGGTAGGACTGATGCCGGGGTGCATGCATCAGGTCAAGTTATACATTTTGATATTGATTGTGTTATTCCAGGAAATAGTTATTCTGATGTCTTAAATAGTCTTTTACCCTCAACAATTAGGATTTTGGAATCAGTTGAGGTTAAAGATAGTTGGCATGCATGCTATTCAGCAAGTTATAGACATTATCGGTATGTCATTAATAACAGTAAATTCCCTAACTTGTTTATTAACAATTGGTCATGGCATAGATATCAAAAAGTATTAGATGAAGTTTTAATGTTAAATGCATCCAAGAAAATGGAAGGTGAGCATGATTTTTTTGCTTTTCAGAAAAGTGGAAGTAACAGGCAAAATTCTATTACAAAAATAAAAAATATAGATGTTAAAAGAGTAGAGGATTTGATTTTAGTTGATATTAAAGCTACTGGTTTTCTATATGGAATGGTTCGTTTAATTGTTGGTCAACTAGTTTTAGTCGGAGAAAAAAAAATATCGCCAGAAATTTTTACAGATAGATGGGTAAACAAAAAGAAAAATGATGTAAAGGAATCTGCTCCAGCCAAGGGGTTATGTTTTGTAAATGCTGTTTATGAAGAAAATGTTTTTAAAAAGATTAAAAACAACGATTTTTTTCCTATATTTTTAATTGAAGGTTTTTCTTAAAATAAATTTTAATTGAGCAAATTTTTTGTGAAAATCATTGGAAAATGTTGTTTATTATTCCTCTAATAAGGTAGAATTTAGAACTAACTTTAAATTTATTTGCATAAGTTTGGTAAATGAATAAAACAATTACTCCATCTTTAGAGACCATTGAAAGAAATTGGTTTTTAGTTGATGCAAAAGATAAGACACTTGGGAGACTTGCTACAGAAATTGCAACTGTTTTAAGAGGTAAGAATAAACCAACATATACTCCTCATTTAGATACCGGAGATTTTGTCATCGTAGTAAATGCCGAAAAAGTTGAGGTAACAGGTAAAAAAGCATCACAAAAGTTGTATAGAAGACATTCCGGCAGACCAGGTGGAATGAAAATTGAAAAATTTGAGTCTCTGCAAGAGAGAATTCCTGAAAGAATCATCGAGCAAGCTGTTAAGGGTATGCTGCCACATAACTCTTTAGGAAGACAGCAATTTAAAAAACTAAAAGTTTATAAAGGTGCTGATCATCCGCATGCTGCTCAGAATCCTGTATTATTAAATAGTTAATTTATCAAAATGAATAGTCAAATAAAAAACAAAGCTGTGTATTGGGGAACTGGAAGAAGAAAAACTTCAGTAGCTAGAGTGCGCTTGATTCCAGGCAATGGACTAATAAAAATTAATGGTCGTTCTGGAGATGATTACTTAAACTTTAATCCTCTACATTTAAATTCAATAAAAGCACCTTTGCAAACATTAGGTCTTGAAAATTCTTATGATATTCTGGTAAATGTTTTCGGTGGTGGATTGACTGGTCAAGCAGACGCTATCAAGCAAGGAGCAGCAAGAGCACTTTGTGAATTATCTCCAGACAATAGGAAGCCGCTTAAAACTGAAGGTCATCTCAGTAGAGATCCTAGAGCTAAAGAAAGAAGAAAATATGGTCTTAAAAAAGCAAGAAAAGCCCCTCAATTCTCTAAACGTTAAAGGAAATCTAAATTATGCCAAAATCAGAAATACACCCAAAATGGTATCCAGATGCAAAAGTTATTTGTAATGGAGAAGTTGTAATGACTACTGGCTCAACTCAGCCTGAATTACATGTTGACGTATGGAGTGGTAATCATCCCTTCTTCACTGGAACCCAGAAAATTCTTGATACAGAAGGAAGGGTTGACAGGTTTATGAAAAAATATGGAATGGGTTCAGCTAATTCAGCCACATCAAAAGAGCAAAAAGAAGAAAAAGATTCTAAAAAATAGATTTTCCAAAAATTAAGCAAAATTTCAATTGGAATACTCAACATTAATTGCAAGGTTGAAAACTGCTTCAGAAAGTTTTGAAAATTTGGAGGTTCAGCTTGCAGATCCTGATATAGCTAATGATCCCAAAAAATTAGAATCAATAGCAAGAGAAAGGTCAAAATTGGAACCATTGGTTATTGATTTTAATAAGTTGCTTGATACTGATAAAGAAATCGAAGATTCAAAAAATCTACTAAAAGAGAATAGAAATGATAAAGAAATGGAATCTTTGATAAACGAGGAGTTAATAAATCTAGAGGAAATTAAGAATGAACTGATTCAAAAAACCACTATCGCCTTATTACCAAAAGATCCTAGAGATGAAAGAAGTGTAATGTTAGAAATCAGAGCTGGTGCTGGAGGTAATGAGGCTTGTATTTGGGCTGGTGATTTAGCAAGAATGTATGAGAGATATGGACAAAAAATTGGATGGTCTGTAAAACCTGTTAGTGCTTCCGAGTCCGATATGGGTGGATTTAAGGAGTTAGTTATATCCGTTAAGGGTGATTCTGTATACAGTCAGCTTAAATTTGAGGCTGGTGTACATAGAGTCCAAAGAGTTCCAGCTACTGAATCCCAAGGTAGAGTTCACACCTCTACAGCTACAGTGGCAGTTATGCCTGAGGCTGATCCTGTTGAGGTTAAGATTGATCCGATTGATCTAGAGGTTGGTACCGCGAGATCAGGAGGAGCAGGGGGACAAAATGTTAATAAGGTAGAGACGGCTATTGATCTTCTCCACAAGCCTACAGGAATAAGAGTTTTTTGTACTCAGGAGAGATCACAATTGCAAAATCGTGAACGAGCGATGGAAATTTTAAGAGCTAAATTATATGAAATTCAATTAAAAGAAGCTAATGCAAAAGAGAGATCACAAAGGCTTTCTCAGGTTGGGACAGGCGATAGGAGTGAAAAAATTAGAACTTATAATTTTAAAGATAATAGGACAACTGATCATAGATTAGGTTCCAATTTTTCACTTGAGCCAATTCTTGCTGGTCAATTAGATGAAGTAATTGATGCATGCATAGCGCAAGAACAAAAAAGAATGATGGAAGATTTTAATAACGAAGTGAATTAAGTTTTTATTTTTATTAGATTGCAACCCCTATTACGTATTTACTCCATTCTTTATGTCTGCCAGAGTCAATTTGTCTTGTAGCCTCAAAATTGAGATTACTTAGTGGACGATAAGGCTTCCGTTTTAAAGGCATATTTGCTTCTTCAGGGGTTCGATTACCTTTTGCTACATTGCATCTAAGACATGCTGTAGTGACATTTTCCCAGATATCAGTTCCACCTCTGCTTCTAGGTAAAACATGATCTATTGATAAATCGCTTCCCCTGTAGTTACAGTATTGGCAACAATTATTATCTCTTAGAAGAATATTTTTTCTCGTTAGAGATACTTCCCTAAATGGAATCTTCACATAATAACGAAGTCTTATAACTGTTGGTAATTTTCTGCCGCAATGTATTAAAAAAGAGTTATCCTCCTCTAAGCTTTCTGCTTTACCCTTGATCATTAAAATAACAGCCCTTCTCCAAGAAGTAATGTTTAAAGGTTCATAAGAAGCATTTAAAACTAGAGTCTGGCTCATGCCAAAATACAATTTACATGTCATGCTAACTGTATATTTCAATAAGCGCATTTAATTATGCAGAGTTAATGCAAATTCGGCAAACAAATCATGAATTTAATTTTGGAAGTTATCCAACATTTGGACATAATATTGATCCAAAACAAAGAGCTTGGATTGAAGTAAGAGGTAAAGCACTAGAGACAAATGTCAGGAATTTAAGATCTAAATTAAGTAAAAATTGTCAATTTATGGCAGTGGTTAAAGCTGATGGTTATGGACATGATGCCAAAGTAGTTTCTGAATATGCTATTAGGGGTGGAGCTTCTCAATTAGGCGTTGCCACTCTAAAAGAAGGGGTTAAGCTTCGTTCTTTTGGAGTAAAAAAACCAATTCTTATTCTCGGAAATCTATATACAAAAAGGGATTTAATAATATCTTTTAAAAATGATCTGATGCCAACTATTAGTAGTATAAGAGAGTGTTTGATTTGCAATAATATCGGGAAGCAATTTGGGTTAAAATTTTCTTTACATCTTAAGGTTGATACTGGAATGTCAAGATTAGGATTTGAATATAGTAGATTTATTCAGAACTTTGAGAAAATAAAATCTTTTGAGAATATTTTAATTGAAGGAATATATAGTCATTTATCTTCCGCAGATGAAGATAACGCATTAGATCCTAAAAGTATTACACAACTACAAAGACTGAAGTTCAATGAATTATTAAAGCAAATTAATCTTGATAGAAATAATGAAATTAAGATTCATTTGGCTAATTCAGCGGCAATGCTTCTTAACAAAGACTTTCATTTTAATATGGTACGTGTGGGGCTCTCTATGTATGGATATAGTCCCCTAACAAAAATTGATAAAAACTTATCGCTTGAACCAGCTTTATTTTTGAAAGTTAAAGTAGCTTTTATTAGGACTATTGAACCTGGTGTAAATGTAAGTTATGGAGGAAAATTTGTAAGTTGCAGAAAAACTAAATTAGCTGTCTTAAGTATTGGTTATGCAGATGGAGTTCCGAGAAATCTTTCAGGCAAGATAAAAGTTATTTACAAAAATAAACTTTACCCCCAAGTTGGATCTATAACAATGGATCAAATGATGGTGGACATAACAGGTTCAAATGAAATTAAAGTTGGTAGTACTATGATTTTACTAGGATCTGATGGAGACAAAACTATTACTCCTATTGATTGGGCAAAAGAATCCGATACTATTCCATGGGAAATTCTTTGTTCTTTCAAAAATAGATTGCCAAGAGTTCAAGTTGATTAGACATTTCGATTAAATAAATAATTTTGAATGTTTGCAGAAAAATTGATAATCTATAAGAACTGGAGAGGTGGCTGAGTGGTTGAAAGCGGCTCCCTGCTAAGGAGTTACAGGAGGTAACTTTTGTCGAGGGTTCGAATCCCTCCCTCTCCGTAATTATTTGGTTCGTGGAAGTTTATAAGAGTTCCCTGAGGTTTCAGATCTACTGATATGACTACATATACCAGCATATAAGGTGCTTATAGGTTTGCACAAGTTCAATATTAAGTCCACAAACTGGTGGGTAAATTGTTGGGTAAAACGAATATCTGGAGTAAAAATGGTGGGTAGAGATAACGTAGTCAGAGAAAACGTTCTAAGCGATTATGGTGGGTAAAATATATTATTAAATTGATAAAAAAATTTTTTACAGGATGGATGTTATAGTACCAAAAAAAATAATATAAATAATACGAACTTTTATGTTCAAAAAGATTGAAATTTGGATACTTTATTTAATTGTTTTTTTAGGCATACCCATAACAATTGGTTTTGGTGTACTTGTCAGGCAAGAATTGATAGGGAGCACCAAATTAGGAAGGGTTTCTAAAACTGCATTATTTCTTGCAGAAATACCTATGAATTTAAAGAAGATATTTTTGAGCAATCAACTACAAGTTGCTGGAGAAAGATTTCCACTATTAGATAACTTTAATGGTACGCCTAATTCTAGTGAATCTTATCTTTTACTTTCCAGGTATGACCGAGATTTAAAAGAGGGAATTGTTGAACTTGTAGATTTAATGAACTTTAAAGTGTTACATACCTGGAA
Source organism: Prochlorococcus marinus str. AS9601 (assembly GCF_000015645.1). Taxonomy (NCBI): domain Bacteria; kingdom Bacillati; phylum Cyanobacteriota; class Cyanophyceae; order Synechococcales; family Prochlorococcaceae; genus Prochlorococcus; species Prochlorococcus marinus. The sequence goes on along the minus strand of NC_008816.1, from coordinate 1,479,792 downwards.
TCCAGATATTAATAAATTTAACGACTCCGTAAAGCAGAGTGGTGAGTTCAAATATTTAAATAGGGATGGAAATAATTCAAGATTTTTACTTCGTCATCCTCTTCTTCTTAAAGATGGTGGTTTGGTTTTTCAAGATTCAAGTCCTTTAATGAAAATAGATGAATGTTCTAATTTGATTTTTCAAAATACTCAGGATAGATTTCATCATTCAATTGAAACAGATATTGATGGCAATATTTGGGTCCCCTCATATATGTATCCCCAAACTCTTCCTGTTGAAAAAGTAGGTAGAGATATTGTTGAGGAGAATGGATATATTGACGATGGAATTGTGAAATTATCTCCTAATGGAGAAGTTTTATTTGAAAAATCTGTATCACAAATATTTATAGATAATAATCTAGAATCTCTTTTATTCTCTTCAGGAGATTATAGGTTTGTGAAAGATCCAATTCATCTTAACGATATACAACCGGTTGACTTTGATGGAGAGTATTGGAAGAAGGGAGACGTATTTTTATCTATAAACTCTCAATCAATGCTTATTTTATATAGACCGTTAACTAATCAAATTATTTGGCATGGTAAAGGACCTTTTTCTCGAGTACATGATGTAGATATATTAGATGATTACAGAATATCTGCTTTTCATAATAACTACAAATTCTTTGTAAACACTAATGTGGTAGACGGTAACAATGAGGTAATTATTTACGACTTTAATACTAATAAATATTCAACTTATCTCGAAGAAAGTTTAGTTGAAAATGATGTCAGAACAAAGACTAACGGAAGAAGTCAGATTTTACCGAACGGTGATTTATTTATTGAAGAAACAGATTTTGGAAGAACACTATACTTTGATTCAGATGGTTCACTTAGGTGGACGCACGTAAATCGTGCAGATAATGGAAATGTTTATGGTATTGGTTGGTCCAGAATTCTTTATACCCCAGAAAGTATTAAAATTGTGAAAAATTTCTTAGAAGCAAGAGGTAAATGCAATGATTAATGCAGTAATATACATCTCTCTGTCTATTAACTTTTCTCAATATTTTTCTTATATAGGTCCTGGAATGGGCGGTGGAGTTATTGCTGCTATTTTTGGAATTATTGCGGCATTTTTTTTAGGATTATGGGGGATTTTATATTACCCAATCAAACGTGCCTTCAAGAATAAGAAAACGAAGCAGATGTTATCTAAAAATGATAAGCAAAAAGGTAAGTGAATCATATCATTCTTCTTCTTCTTTGTTTATTATCGGTTGAGATATTTATTATTTTCAATTACATTCATTTAATTAAATTAACAGTTAATGTAAGCAAGAAAGCAGTACTTATTATATTGAATAAAAATATTAGCGATCACTGGAAAGAAAATATTATCCCCAAATATTCATTGCAGATGACGAAGTATTCACTGCAAATGTTATTGATTTTATTTTTGATTATTTTTATTTTTCTTATTGCAGATAACTTGTTTAGCGGCTTTATTGCTTTTATATTGTCTTGGAAAGGAATTATTGAATCTATATTAATTACATTTTCTTATGCCTACATTAGAAAACTAATTTTTTAAATGAATAATTACTCTTGGTTAGAACAAAAGTTGCATAAATTTGCTCTTTCATCACAATTTATGCGTGAAGTAACTTTTGATGTCGAAAGTACAAATATTTCCTCTGCAAGTAAAACTGGAAATCATATTTTTATTACAGGACTTGCACGAGCAGGTACAACAATCTTACTGAATGCAATTTATAAATCTAATTTATTTGCCTCCTTAACGTATTCTGATATGCCATTCGTCCTCGCACCAAATTTGTGGTCTAAAATATCTTTCAATAAAAGACATTCAGAATTTAAGGAAAGAGCACATGGAGACGGAATTAAAGTCTCCACAGAATCACCAGAGGCGTTTGAGGAGGTATTTTGGAAAACTTTTGCAAAAGAAGAGTATGAAGAATTAGAAGATAAGTTTAGAGTTTGTGTAGGAAATATTGTTCATAAGTATAAAAAAAAAAGATACCTTAGTAAGAATAATCAAAACATAAAAAGAGTTAAATTGATTAATTCTATTTTCAGTAAATCAAAAATACTTATTCCTTTTAGAGATCCAATACAGCATGGATATTCCTTGCTGACACAGCATAAAAGATTTATTGAGGAATCTAAAAAAGATAAGTTTATATCAAAATATATGAAATGGATTGGACATACAGAATTTGGTCCAAATTATGCTCCCATTTATAATGAGAACATAAATTTTGATATTGATTTAGATATTAATCATTGGATAGAACAGTGGTATCTTACATATCATAACGCTTATAAATTCTTAAAGAATAACCAGAACGTACATTTCATTTCTTATGAAAAACTTTGTTTAAATAAAGAATATTGGTTTCAAATCCAAAAATTACTGAACATAAATAAACCTTATGATTTTGAATTTAAAGAATCAAAACAAAATATTTCATTAAAAATTGATAAAGAGTTGAGAGAAAAAGCATTGTCCTTATATCTTGATTTAAATTGTTTAACTCTTATGAAAAAAGAAGATTAAAAATATATGTCGAGAAAGTTCTAATTATTTAATTATTAATTAGTAATTTCAATAATAAGGCCAGTTAATTTCATTTAAGCAAATGGTGGGTAATTTGAATTTGGTGGGTAAATTACGTCGATCTTGTCTCATATTAGTTCGTATTAGTTCATTCAGGTTTTCTAGTGTTCTCTTTCTAGTGACTCCCCCTTCGTAATTTTTTCAGAAAATTTTTTAATTAATATTTGGTTTAAAACAATTCAAGATTAATATCTTTTAGTTCATAAATAGAATTTAAAATCAAGTCTGCGCCTGCATTTCTAAGATTTGTTTCGTAAGAATTACGTTCTTTTAATCGAGAATTCAAATGTAAGTGAGGGGGGGCTATTCCGATACTTATGAATTTCTGAGATGGTATTTCCTTTCTAGCGTTAACTACCGTATTTATATCTGCAATAGTATCACCTACATATGCAATTGGAATATTTGATTCCCCAAGTTTATCTCCACTAAGTTTTTTTGATAAGTTAATTAAACCTTGAGGATCTGGCTTGTCAGGGGCATCTCCCATAGATATTAATGGTGGTGATTTTAGTCCAAGTCTTTTTTCTAAAACAAATTTTGCAGAAGCAGACTCTGCACCACTAACAAAACCCCAGATTATTCCATTTCTTTGAATTACATCAAAAAACTTTTTATCAACTAATAACTCCTCATTTGTTATGTATCCAGACCAATATTTACTATCTTTATTTGGATCTCCACCAAAGTAAAACTCTTCAAAACATTTTACTATTGCCTCTCTTGAAGGAATTTTAAGGTTTAAGCTCTCTTTTTTGATACATCTTTTTATAAGCTCTAAACTTAAATCCCAATCATTATTCCAAATCCCTTCATTTTTTGCATTATCAATATCTATATAACTTGGCTCCCATCCCGAAAATTTGTAAACTGTTTTTTTTAATGAAAGTCTGTAACTATTTTCTACGCTGCGGATTACCCCATCTATGTCAAATAAAATTAAACCAATATTTTTCAATTAATTATTTAACTATTATTATAAAAAGATTAGTCTTCTTATAAAAAAAAAGCAAAGAAAAACTTCCTATATTATTAAATTATGGATTATTGAAACTTAATTTTTTAAGTATCCTCTGGGAGTGAGAAATATTTCATCAACTAAGGTTGTTTGAGAATTGCCAATAATAATGATTGATAACATATCAATCTCTTTAAAAGGGATAGTGTTTAAAGTAAAAAATTTTTTGGATTGATTTTCTCTCCCTACTTGTCTAGCTATTAAAACTGGAGTATTCCCAAGCCTAGATTTTAAACATATATCTATTACAATTTTTAGCTGCCAATTTCTTTCAATGGATTGTGGATTAAATAAAGCTATTACAAAGTCACCCATAAGAGCTCCTGCAATTCTTTTTTCTATTAAAGACCATGGAGTTAATTTATCGCTTAAGCTTATTGAACAAAAGTCATTCATTAATGGTGCTCCACTAATCGCAGCAGCCAATTGAACACTACTTATACCTGGATGAACTTCAAAGTAAGGTCTATATTCTATTTTGATTTTTTGAAGTAATTCTAAAAGTAAACCAGCCATGCCATAAAATCCAGATTCACCTGAAGAAATTAAAGCCACTTTTATTCCTTCCTCGGCTAGTTTAATTGCTTTACTGCATCTATCTTTTTCTTCAGTAAGTTTACTTTCAATTAAAACTTGATCATTCCTTTTTAAGGGCTTAATTAAATCTAAATACATTTTGTATCCGATCCAAACAGTACATCTTGAAAGTGCTTTTTTTGCATTACTAGTTAAAAAGGAGATATCACCAGGCCCACTTCCAATAATATGTATTTCGCCATGGGTTGGATTATATTGATTTTTTGATTCTGCTACAGCAATAGTTACTGCCCCAGATTGATTTTTAAAAATTCTTTTTTCTTTTAATAATTTTGATTCTTCTCCAGCTGCCAGTAAGCAAGAGGCTTCTGCTACGGAAGGTGTGCCAATTTCCTTCTGAACTACGGTTGATGGATTTGGAACAATTATTGTTGAAAGATCTTCTTTACTAAAAAACTTTATAGGCAAGTTTTTTTCTTTGGAAAGTTCTAAAATTCCTTTCTCATCTTTTTTAATATCAATAGTTGCAAATCCCGCAATTGATTGCTGAGAGAAATTTCCTGACTCCAAAAAATTATTAAAAGAATTTGCTATTAATTCTTTGCTTGTATTTCTTTCACATCCAATGCCAACCCATAATACGGGAGGATGCCAAGTAGTTAAATGCTTTTTGAATATACTTACATGAAATGTTGAATCTGGTTTTTCAGTTTCTTTTTCATTAATTTGATTAATAATCTCAGCTGATTCTGAAGTTTTCCATAAGCTATTACCAGATAATTGTTTGCAAAAAATTTCTTCGTTCTTAGCTTGTTTAATTACTAGTTTTGACCAATCCTTTATTTTGCCAGATCTTTTCCAACCCCATTGATACCCAAATGCATCAAGATTTAAAAAGCTTTGATCATTGGAATTATTAGTTTCTATTATTTCGCCACCAAATAAATTAGCAATTTGAAACGCAATATTTTGCGTATTTGAATGATGTAAGCCAATTAAAGGAACTATCTTGGAGCATTTTTTATCTATAACGATTACACTTGGATCTTGATCTTTAGAGGTTAAAAAAGAATTTATAATGCGTATTGATGCAGCAATTGAGCCTATAAAAATTATTAAATCTATCTCCGACCATTTTTTAAGTAAAATTTTTTTTGGTTTTTGTACTTGAATAAGTTCATTTACTTTTCCTGCATCTTTAGAAGAACCTGCAATATAGATGTCTTTGACAAATTCAGTTTTTTTAAGTCTTTTTAAAATTTCTTTTGAATTATTAGATAGACCTATCGCAATGCCTTTCAAATTAGAAACTATTGGTAGTAACTTTGAAATTATATCCTGTCGCTGGATTTAAAAAATTTTCTTTGAAATATAAAAAAAAATTTAAGAAATTTATATAAAATTTGAGTAAAAATACTCATAATTTAGTCATAGACTAGAATTTAACAAAATTTTCATATAGTAACAATCATTAGAACATTTGTTACGTTAATGCATAACGAAAGAATCTTTGCCTTATTATTTTTGAAACGAATATCTAAAGTTCCGAAGGTATCGTTTTCTTGAACATTATCATTAAAAATAGGTTCAAGATCCGATCTATCGGCTTTAATGTCAATTATTTTCGAGGTGCTAGATGACCATCAGCCCACCAGAAAGTGGAGAAAAAAACAAAAAAGTTTTGGAAGATCCTGTAAAGGCCGATCCAAGACCTATTGATTTTGCCAAATTAGATAAGCCAGGTTTCTGGTCAAGTAAATTATCTAAAGGTCCAAAAACTACAACTTGGATCTGGAATTTGCATGCTGATGCACATGATTTCGATGTGCATACAGGCGATGCTGAAGAAGCAACAAGAAAAATCTTTTCAGCTCACTTTGGACATCTTGCAGTCATTTTTATATGGATGAGTGCTGCATTTTTCCATGGAGCAAGATTTTCTAATTACTCAGGTTGGTTAGCTGATCCAACTCATGTCAAACCAGGAGCTCAGCAAGTATGGGCAATCGTTGGTCAAGAAATGCTTAATGCTGATCTTGGTGCTAATTACAACGGTATTCAAATTAGTTCAGGAATATTCCACATGTGGCGAGCATGGGGAATCACTAATGAGAGTGAACTCATGGCTTTGGCAATAGGTGCTGTTGTAATGGCTGCACTTATGCTTCATGCTGGAATTTTTCATTATCACAAAGCGGCTCCAAAAATGGAGTGGTTTCAAGATATAGAGTCTATGCTTAACCACCACATAGCTGGTTTAGTAGGATTAGGATCTTTAGCATGGGCTGGCCATTGTATTCATATCGGAGCTCCTACTGCGGCTCTCTTAGATGCAATTGATGCAGGTTCTCCTTTAGTTATTAATGGGAAAGAAATAGCAACAATTGCAGATATGCCTATGCCGCATCAACTCTGCGATCCACAAATTATCGGTCAGATATTCCCTGGATTAGCAAGTGGTACAGGCAATTTCTTCAGTTTAAATTGGTTAGCTTTCTCAGACTTCCTTACTTTCAAAGGTGGACTTAACCCTGTGACAGGTAGCTTGTGGATGACTGATGTTTCACATCATCATTTAGCTTTTGGTGTAATAGCAATAATCGGTGGTCATATGTATAGAACCAATTATGGAATTGGTCATAGTATGAAAGAAATATTAGATTCACAACAAGGCGACCCAATATTATTCCCTGCGCCTAAAGGTCATCAAGGACTTTTTGAGTTCATGGCAGAAAGTAGACATGCACAGCTATCGGTAAATCTAGCGATGCTTGGATCAATAAGCATTCTTGTATCTCACCACATGTATGCGATGCCTCCGTATCCTTATATAGCTACTGACTACATGACAGTTCTTGGATTATTTACCCATCACATGTGGATAGGTGGATTATTCATAGTTGGAGCAGGTGCGCATGCTGGAATTGCAATGGTTAGAGATTATGATCCAGCAAAACATATTGATAATGTCTTAGACAGAATTCTTAAGGCAAGAGATGCTTTAATCAGTCACTTGAACTGGGTATGTATGTGGTTAGGATTCCATAGTTTTGGACTCTATATTCATAACGATACTATGAGAGCTTTGGGTAGACCTCAAGATATGTTTAGTGATTCAGCAATCCAACTTCAGCCAATCTTTGCTCAATGGGTACAGAGTATTCAAGCATCTGCTGTTGGAACTTTTCTTTTAGCAGGTACTTCAGAAGCTTTACCTCACAAAGCTTTAAGTGAAGTTTTTAATGGAAGTTTAGTAGAAGTTGGCGGAAAGGTAGCTATAGCGCCAATTCCATTAGGTACAGCTGATTTAATGATTCATCATATTCATGCTTTCCAAATACATGTAACTGTCTTGATACTTCTCAAAGGAGTACTTTATGCAAGAAGTTCAAGGTTGATCCCTGATAAAGCTTCTTTAGGATTTAGATTTCCTTGTGATGGACCTGGAAGAGGTGGTACATGTCAAGTTTCTTCATGGGATCACGTTTTCTTAGCTCTCTTCTGGATGTATAACTGTTTATCAATAGTTATTTTCCACTTCTCTTGGAAAATGCAGAGTGATGTTTGGGGACTTACTGGTGGTAATTTCGCACAAAGTTCAATTACTATCAATGGTTGGTTAAGAGATTTCCTCTGGGCTCAAGCTTCTCAAGTATTAACAAGCTATGGTCAATCAATAAGCATGTACGGTTTGATGTTCTTAGGTGCTCATTTTATATGGGCGTTCAGTTTAATGTTCCTCTTCAGCGGTAGAGGATATTGGCAAGAATTGTTCGAATCAATTGTTTGGGCACACAATAAACTAAAGGTTGCACCAACTATTCAGCCCCGAGCTCTATCTATTACTCAGGGACGTGCAGTAGGTGTTACACACTTCCTAGTAGGTGGTATTGCTACCACATGGGCCTTCTTCCATGCTCGCCTTTTCGGGCTGGGCTAATAACCTGAACTTCACCTTTTTAATTCAATGGCAACAAAATTTCCATCATTTAACCAGGGTCTAGCTCAGGACCCCACAACCCGACGAATATGGTACGGGATAGCTACCGCTCATGACTTTGAAAGTCATGATGGTATGACCGAAGAAAAACTTTATCAGAAGCTATTCTCTACACATTTTGGACATCTAGCAATAATCGCTCTCTGGGTAGCTGGTAACTTATTCCATATTGCTTGGCAGGGTAACTTTGAGCAATTTGTACTCGATCCGACTCATGTACGTCCTATAGCTCATGCTATTTGGGACCCTCATTTTGGATCTGGCATCACAGAAGCAATGACACAAGCTGGAGCAAGCGGTCCAGTAAACATAGCTTATTCAGGTCTCTACCATTGGTGGTACACAATTGGAATGAGAACTAACGAGCAACTCTTCCAAGCATCAATATTTATGAGCATTCTTGCTTGTTGGACTTTATTTGCAGGTTGGTTACACTTACAACCAAAATTCAGACCTTCTCTGGCATGGTTTAAAAATGCAGAGTCAAGATTAAATCATCACTTGGCTGTTTTATTTGGTTTTAGTAGTATCGCTTGGACAGGTCATTTAGTTCATGTTGCAATACCCGAATCAAGAGGACAGCATGTAGGCTGGGATAACTGGTTAACGGTTCTTCCACACCCTGCAGGATTAGCTCCTTTCTTTACTTTAAACTGGGGAGCATATGCACAAAATCCTGATTCCTTAGACCAAGTATTTGGAACAGCTGAAGGAGCTGGAACAGCAATCTTCACTTTCTTAGGAGGTCTTCATCCTCAAAGTGAAGCATTATGGCTTACTGATATTGCTCATCACCATATTGCAATTGGAACAGTTTTTGTAATTGCTGGCCACATGTATAGAAATACTTTTGGCATAGGGCATAGCCTCAAAGAAATTACAGAGGCTCATAATACTAGACACCCAAATGATCCTCATAAAGGTAGTTTCGGAATTAATCATGATGGTATATATGAAACTGTAAATAACTCATTACATTTCCAACTCGGACTAGCATTAGCATCACTTGGAGTAGCAACTTCTCTTGTGGCGCAACATATGGGAGCACTTCCTTCTTATGCTTTTATCGCTAGGGACTACACTACACAATCTGCTTTATATAGTCACCATCAATACATAGCAATGTTCTTGATGGTTGGTGCTTTTGCACACGGAGCTATTTTCTTTGTGAGAGATTACGATCCTGAATTAAATAAAGATAATGTATTAGCGAGAGTTCTTGGAACAAAAGAAGCTTTAATAAGTCACCTTAGTTGGGTAACAATGTTGCTTGGATTCCATACTCTTGGAATATATGTCCATAACGATGTTGTTGTAGCTTTTGGTAATCCTGAAAAGCAAATTTTAATTGAGCCAGTATTTGCTCAATTTGTTCAAGCAGCTCAAGGTAAGATGATGTATGGCTTCAATGCTCTACTATCTGATCCTACAAGTTCAGCAAGTCTTGCTGCTAATTCATTACCAGGTAATCATTACTGGATGGATCTTATCAACAGACAAGATGCTTTAAGTGCATTCTTACCTATAGGTCCTGCAGATTTCTTAGTTCATCATGCTATTGCTTTAGGTCTTCATACAACTGCTTTAATCCTTATCAAGGGGGCTCTTGATGCTAGAGGTACCAAATTAATTCCTGATAAGAAAGACTTAGGTTACGCATTCCCTTGTGATGGTCCTGGACGTGGAGGTACTTGTGATAGTTCATCATGGGACGCTATGTATTTAGCTATGTTTTGGGCATTAAATTTACTAGCATGGGTAACTTTCTACTGGCATTGGAAACATTTAGCAATTTGGCAGGGTAATGTAGCACAATTTAATGAATCAGGAACTTATTTAATGGGTTGGTTCAGAGATTATCTCTGGTTAAACTCTGCTCAACTGATTAACGGATATAATCCATTTGGAGTAAACTCATTATCTCCTTGGGCTTGGATGTTCCTATTCGGACATTTAGTTTGGGCTACTGGTTTCATGTTCCTAATATCATGGCGTGGTTACTGGCAAGAATTAATTGAAACATTAGTTTGGGCACATCAACGTACTCCCATTGCTAACCTTGTTGGCTGGAGAGATAAGCCAGTAGCACTCTCAATTGTTCAAGCTAGATTAGTTGGTTTAGCACATTTCACGATTGGTAACATTCTTACTTTCGGTGCATTCGTGATTGCATCAACTTCTGGTAAGTTTGGCTAGAATCTCATTTAAATAACTCAAATCACCACAGATGTGGTGATTTTTTTTGTTTAATTTTAATGTTGTAAATTAAGTTAAAATTATATAAACATATCAAATATAAATGTCAGATATTAAACAATTAATTTCTATTGTCATCCCTGTTTTCAATGAAAGTGAAAGTATTGGTTTTTTATTGGATGAAGTTATAAATGTAATGTCATTACATAAATTTAATTTTGAATTGATTGTTGTAAATGATGGTTCTAAAGATAATACTCAACAAGTATTAAAACAATTAATGCTCAAAATTAAAGAATTGTCAGTGATTTCCCTACGCAAAAATTATGGGCAAACTGCAGCAATGTCAGCTGGCTTTGATAACTCTAAAGGCGATATTGTCATTACTTTAGATGGTGATTTACAGAATGATCCAAATGACATTCCGATATTAATTTCAGAAATTAATAATGGCTACGATTTGATTTGTGGATGGAGGTTTGATAGAAAAGATAAATTAATTAATAGAAAGATACCATCAAAAATAGCGAATAAATTAATAGCTCTAGTAACAGGTTTGAAGTTGCATGACTATGGATGTTCATTAAAAGCTTTTAAGAAAGAAATAATTGATGATATTAAATTGTATGGAGAACTTCACAGGTTTTTGCCCGTCTTAGCGAATATTGAAGGTGCAAGAATCAAAGAAATTAAAGTCAATCATAGAAGCAGGCAATATGGATCTAGCAAATATGGAATAGATAGAACTTTTAGGGTTTTAATGGATTTACTAACTGTTTGGTTTATGACTAAATTTTTAACAAGACCGATGTATGGATTTGGTTTCGTTGGAATCATAAGTATTTTGATTAGCCTTGCAATGAGTTCCTATTTGATAGTTTTAAAAATAATGGGTGAGGATATTGGAAATCGTCCGCTATTAATGTTTGCATTAATATTGGGAATTACTGGGGTTCAATTATTTAGCTTTGGTTTATTGAGCGAACTTTTAATTAGAACATATCATGAAAGTCAAAGTCGTCCAATTTATAGAATAAGGTCAATAAGTAATGCCAATCAAAATTAAATTTTTACTTGAATTTTCTTATTAATAAAGCTGAAAGTTTAACCACTTCAGGAGACATATCTCTTAAACCTTGTCGTAAAATTGATAATGTTGATTTGTCAGACAATTCTTTCGCAATTTTTAATGATTTTAATTTGTCTTCTGTATTTCCCTGGAAAAGCCTAAACATTTTTTTTCTTTGAGAATTTTTATAAAATAATGAGTACTTTTTTGCTTCGTGATCGTATAAAAAACTTTTTTTATTAGATAGAAATTTATTATTATTTTTTCTATTTTTTTTAAATTTAACAGAATGTAATTTGCCTGTATTTATTAACTTTCTAAAGCTTCTTTTTTTTAAAACTAGAAGTAATATTCCTATAAAAATAATAAGTACAATTGCGAAAAAATTTAACATGTAAAAAGTTAATAATTTTTATATCATCCAGTAATAAAATTAACACTATTTCGCAGATAAATACTAAAGTGTTTAAAGATGTTTAAAGAACTATGCCATCTGATTTACCAAGCCTCTTACCCTCAATTTTTGTTCCATTAATTGGTATAGCAATGCCTGCTGTTTTTATCGTATTGATTGGAAGATTTATTACAGCAACTGAATAAATTATTAAACACTAAACTATTAAAAACATGAGCGACTTTCAAAAATCATTCTCAGAATCAACAAGTTCAATTAAGTTTGATGAGAAATACATAGATAATTCTGTACAACCAAATGATATTGGTGTTGCAGAACAATGGGCAGTAAAAACTGTTGCTGATCCATGTGTTGGCAATTTAGCTACCCCAGTTAATAGTGGCTATTTTACAAAAGCTTTTATAAATAATTTGCCTTTTTATAGAGAAGGTATTTCTCCTAATTTTAGAGGTTTAGAAACTGGAGCAGCTTTTGGATATCTCCTATACGGTCCTTTTACTATGACTGGCCCATTAAGAAATTCTGAATTTGCTTTAACTGCTGGACTTCTTGCGGCTATTGGAGCTGTTCATATTTTGACAGCACTTTTAGTTCTTTATAATGCACCCGGTAAAGCACCTAATGTTCAACCTCCAGACGCGACTGTTAATAATCCGCCAAAGGACTTATTTACAAGAGCTGGTTGGGCTGATTTCACAAGTGGATTTTGGTTAGGAGGCTGTGGAGGATCTGTTTTTGCTTGGCTACTTGTTGGGACATTACACTTAGATACCATAATGCCAATTATTAAAAATATTTGGACTGCTGGGTAATCCTAAATAAAAGAATAAGTAATATTTTAAATTTAATTTTCAATCTAAAGGTGAGCTCTACTTACTAACGTATTGTTCTGTCCCATCTATAATTTCTAACAACTCTTCCTGCAGAAATAAGCTTTGATTTATAATGCAATGAGATTTTATCATTAGACTGTTTTAGAGTATCTAATCCTATTCCATTTCTACCAAAATCTTTTCCAGAGCTATGGTAATACAAACCGTCTCCTTTATAGATTCCAATATGATCACATTTTTCTAAAGTTCCAAAAAATAAAAGATCGCCAGGTCTTAGCGCTGTATAAGACTCTTTGAAATAAAAAAGGTGTTTACAAAAACTTTTTATTTGATAAGAGTCTCGAGGTATATGAATTTGATGCTTTAAAAAAGCAGTCTGAATTAAACCGGAACAATCAAAATTGGGTCCTAATGAGCCTCCCCACAGGTATTCATTAGATAACTCAGCTTGATCCTTGATCCATTTTAAAATTGAGTTAATTTTATCTTTTATAAGTAAGTTTTCATTTTTTAAACTCTCAGTTTTATTTAAGTCATATTTTTCAATAATCAATCCATCTAAATTTATCCAACAGATGTAACCATCTTCATATAGTTGAACTAATATTCTTGAAAATTTATGGTTGTTTTGATGAATATTTGGATAAATAAGCCTAAAAATTCTATTTTTAAATATTTCAGTAACTAATTTATTTTCTGTTTCATTTTGATATCCAGAAATATTAACTTTTAATTTCCACCAAATAGTTTTTGAAAAATTAGTTTGTTTAAATAGTGAGATAGGATTTTTATAACTTTCCATACAATGTCCTTTTACTATTTAAGTAAAGAGATGGGTCTAGCCCTAAATGATATTTTAGGGAGAGTATGTACTCATAGTAAAGATTTTTCAAGAGAAGATATTGCTATAACTTGGATTAATTACAAAAGTGAAAATAACAGTGTATTTAAAGGTTTTGGTACGGGTATTAATAATAAAAAAATGGTTTACCCTGCCAGCATAGTCAAGTTGGTTTATGCCCTTGCTGCATTTTATTGGATTAAAAAAGGAAGTTTATTATTATCAGATGAACTTAATGATGCTGTAAGGAAAATGTTGTCTTTCTCAAGTAATAATGCAACAAGCTTCTTAGTTGATTTACTCACAGGAACAACAAGTGGACCTTGTATTGAAGGGGAATTATGGGAAAATTGGAAATATCAAAGAAGTATAATAAATAATTGGCTTCATGATTTAGATTGGGAAGAATTGAGAGGTATAAATTGCTGTCAGAAGACCTGGGATGATGGACCATATGGTCGTGAAAAAGAATTTTATGGGCATGAAAATAAAAATAGAAACGTTATGAATTCTGATTCAGCCGCAAGGGTTTTGGAGGAAATTATGATTCATATTGATTATCAAAAAAATGACTTAAATTTACGAAGTTTTTTAAAAAGAAATTTAAATAAAGTTGTTCTTAAAAATGATTCTCTTAATCAAATAGATGGTTTTTTGGGTGAAGGATTACCAGAAAGCATTAATCTTTGGAGTAAAGCAGGCTTAATGTCTGAAGTTAGACATGATTCAGCTTGGTGGACTAATAGTCAATCTCTACACACTTTATTAGTTGTTTTTTGTAATGGTGAAAAATATTCTAAAGATACTTCCTTTTTACCATTATTAGCCAAAGAAGTATATGAATTTAATAAGAGATATCCTATTAAGGACTAAAGTAAATCGTCTAAGTAATTAGAGTCTAATTTGTCAGTATAGGCTTCATAAGGTAACATCATTACCTCTTCAGAATCTAAATCATTCATAATCCATTCTCTATATTCTGCTAACAAACTTTTTCTATCTTCATCATCTAATTCATAAATACGTAATGCTGTATCTTTAAAATTTTCTTTAATTAAATTTTCAATTTCTTTATTCCTCATTTTATGTTAATTCTCCTTCCAAAATAACTCTTCTTATTGTTGATAATGCAATCCCAGTTTGAGATCTGATTGATCGATATGAATATCCCTCATTACGTAATCTGATTACTAAAGATTCTTTTAAAGGACTTATTTTGGGCCTTCCTCCCAGATTATTCCCAGATAATTTTCTGCGTAATAGTTGTTCTTTTTTTCTTTCACCTAAACTTTTCTCTTCTAAATTATCTAATTCATATAAAATCTGAAAAATTGAAGAATTTGCTTTAGTTAATTCATTAGCCGCAAAAAAACCAGTCAAAGTTCGCAATTTAATATCCTTATTAATAAGTTTATTTATTGTCTTCAAACATTCTTTTTTATTTTTAAACGCTCGATCAAGCTGAGTTATTATTAATTGATCACCTTTAGACAAGCAATTTATAGCTTTATTGAGTTGGGGTTTGATTTCTTCATCTAAACTTATCAACTCAGAGAAAACTAAACTGCAACCCTCCCCCTTTAAAAATTTTATTTGTTCTTCTAAATATTCATATTCATTATTAGTAGCTCTAGCATAACCTATTGCTTTAGAGTTTTTATTTTTTTCAGATAGTAAAATACGCTTTCTTTTAAATTTAAAAGTCAATGTTTTATTACATATATTTTTTACTGTATCAATAAATAAATAAAAAAACACTTTTTAGTACAAAAAAATTTAAATAGATTAGACACTCTATTCATTAAAACCATAAGAACATGTTCTTATATCTGTATTAAAAAACACGTTCTATATTCTGTTCTGGTTTTAGTTGATGGAACAAAAATATAGTGTAACTATTATTTTGAATAAGGATCTTTCAAATTGTCGACGGATTAATTAAATTTATTTATTTTATGACCTCTACTGAGTAGTCTTCATTTTTGAAATTATTAATAGTTAATTTATCTTGTTTTTAGTAAAATAAGAATACAGGCTAGAAAATATTAATTTGACTAATAATTCCAATAGTTTAATTTCAAAACCTGACTGGTTAAGAGTAAAGGCTCCACAAGTTGAGAGAATTGGGAGTACTGCAAATTTGTTAAATGATTTAAATCTCAATACTGTATGTCAAGAGGCAAGTTGTCCAAATATTGGTGAATGTTTTGCTAGTGGCACTGCCACTTTCCTCATAATGGGTCCTGGCTGTACTAGGGCATGTCCATATTGCGATATTGATTTTGATAGATCTAAAAGAGAATTAGATCCAACAGAACCATATCGTTTAGCCGAAGCTGTTTATAGAATGCAACTTAAACATGTTGTAATCACATCAGTTAATAGAGACGATCTTGAGGATGGTGGCGCATCTCAATTTTTTGAATGTGTTTATCAAGTAAGAAAAAAATCGCCTGAAACTACTATTGAGCTTTTAATACCTGACCTTTGTGGCAACTGGAAAGCGCTTGAAAAAGTTCTTGATTCAAATCCAAATGTTTTAAATCATAATATTGAAACTGTGCCTGCGCTATATAAAAAAGTAAGACCTCAGGGTAAATATGAGAGAACTCTTGAGTTGCTTAAAAGGACCAGAGAATATTCTCCCAAAGTTTATACAAAGTCAGGTTTTATGCTTGGTTTAGGGGAAAAAGATGAGGAGGTCTTAAGTCTTCTTAAGGATTTAAAAACTAATTCCGTTGATATTGTTACTATTGGCCAATACTTATCTCCTGGTCCAAATCATTTACCTGTACAAAGATTTGTGAGTCCCTCAAAATTTAATTATTATAAAGTTTTCGGAGAAAAAAATTTGGACTTTATGCAAGTAGTTAGTTCTCCTTTAACTCGTAGCAGTTACCATGCTGAAGAAATTCAAAAACTTATGAAAAAGTATCCAAGATAGTCATTTTTATTTATTTGAATCTATCCACTCATTTAATTTCCATTCAACTAGATCATTTTTAATCATTGGATCATTCTTAATTATTTTTAGTGCATTTTTATAATTATTAATCTCAATAATCAGTAATCCGCCATCACCTGGCCTCTTTAACTCATCTACTAAAAAACCACTTTTTATATTAATTCCCTCTTTTTTTAATTTTTTTATCCAATCAATATGTTCGTGAATTATTTTTTGTTTTAAATCATGATTTATTAAGTATTCTTTTTTTATGATTTCAGTTTTTATAAAGAAAGGCATTTACATTTTCTTTATACCAAGCATTTCTTCTTCGCTTGGGGGAACTATTAATCTAAAAGTACTCTTGTAATAAGACCAATTTTCAATTATTTTGGCAGCCTTTAAGCTATTTGTTTTTGCTAGATATTCTCTAATAATTTCCAATAAGATATCTTCCTGCTTTGATGAAGTTATTTTATGAATGCTAACTATTTCCTTGTTAACTTTATTACTTAAATCGTTCTTCTCATCTATTATAAAAGCTATTCCACCAGTCATGCCTGCACTAATATTCCTTCCTATGGAACCTAGAATAACTACTTTCCCACCAGTCATGTATTCACAACAATGATCACCTGCTCCTTCTGTTACTGCTGTAGCACCACTATTTCTTACTGCAAATCTTTCTCCAGATTTTCCTAATGCAAATAATTTCCCACCTGTTGCTCCATAAAGACAGGTGTTTCCTAAAATGACCTGTTCGGAGGAAGTTTTCTCTATTTTTGGTGGAATTATTGTAAGTATTCCTCCATTCATTCCTTTACAAACATAATCATTAGCTTCTCCGATTAATTGAACATTCATTCCCTTCAATAAAAAGGCACCAAAGCTTTGTCCTGCGCATCCTTTGAAATTTAAGTTGAGTTCGCCATTGAAGCCAGTATTGCCGTGAAGTTCTGCGATTTCGCCTGATATTTTCGCACAAACACTTCTATCTGTATTTTTTATCTCAATTTCTTTGGTTAATATTTCGTGATTTTTAATTGAATTTACAAATTCAGTATCAGACAAAAACTCGTCTTCTAATACAAAACCATTACTATGGGCAGCTTTTGAATGTTTTAACCATGATCTATCAGTGTTTAGGTATTTTTTATTTAGTAAAGAAGAAAGATCAATATTAGAAGTTTTTGGAAGATCGATATTTCTTGCAGAAAGAAATTCTTGATTACCAATCAGTTCTTCCATATTAGAAACACCGATACTACTCATTATCTGCCTTACTTCTTCAGCAATATACAAGAAAAAATTGACAACATTTTCTGGAATACCTTTAAATCTTTTTCTTAATTCTTCTTTTTGAGTGGCAACTCCAACAGGACACTTGTTTGTATGACAAACCCGAGCCATTATGCATCCTTCAGCAATCATCGCTACAGAACCAAACCCGTATTCTTCAGCACCTAGTAAAGCTGCAATAACTACATCCCAGCCTGTTTTCAGACCTCCATCAGTTCTTAAAATTACTCTTTCTCGTAAGTTATTTTCTAATAGAGATTTATGAACCTCTGCAACACCTAGTTCCCAAGGTAAACCTGCATGTTTAATAGAACTTAGGGGTGAAGCACCTGTACCTCCGTCATGGCCTGAAATTTGAATTACATCTGCATTAGCTTTGCTTACTCCAGCAGCAATAGTACCTATACCAATTTCAGAAACAAGTTTAACGCTTACTTTCGCTTTTGGATGAACTTGGTGTAAGTCATGGATAAGTTGAGCTAAATCTTCAATTGAATAAATATCATGATGCGGAGGAGGAGATATTAGGGCTACTCCAGGTTTACTATTTCTAAGTTTTGCGATGTAAGAATCAACTTTTGGACCAGGCAATTGTCCGCCTTCTCCAGGTTTTGCACCTTGAGCCATTTTAATTTCGAGTTGTTTACCACTTCTTAGATATTCAGGCGTAACTCCAAATCTACCTGATGCTATTTGTTTAATAGCTGAACATGCTGTGTCTCCATTTTCTAGACCTTTTATAAATGGCAACGTCGCTGATTGAGTATTTTCATCGATATCATTTAAAACATTAAAACGAGCTGGATCTTCTCCCCCCTCTCCACTATTACTTTTCCCACCAATTCTATTCATTGCAACTGCTAACACTTCATGTGCTTCTCTTGATAAAGCACCCAAACTCATTCCTCCAGTACAGAACCTTTTGCAAATTGATTCAACACTTTCAACTTCCTCTAATGGAATGCTTTTTCTTTTAGAATTAATTGTTAGTAAATCTCTTAAAGATGTTGTAGGTCTATTACTAATGAGTTTTTTGTAAGTTTCAAAATGATCGTATCCTGGTCCTAGTTTTACAGCTGAATGTAAAACTTTGGACATCTCAGGATTATTTGAGTGATATTCTCCATTATTTCTAAATTGTACAAATCCTAAAAATTCTAATTTTTTTAAATCGATTTCTGGATAGGCTTTCGTATGTATTGAAAGTGTTTCATTAGTTAATTCTTTTAAAGTTATGCCAGCAATGCGGCTTGTTGTACCATCAAAAGCCATTTTTATTAAGTCAGATCCAAGGCCTACAGCTTCAAAAATTTGCGCGCCATGGTAACTAGATAAAAGTGAGATACCAATTTTCGAAAGAATTTTTCTTAGTCCGTCTTCTAGAGCTTTTTTAATATTTTCCTGAACACCAATTATTGATAATGGATCAATTTTTTTGCTATCAATGAGTTTTTGTGTTTTTGGATGTTTTAACCAGTGTCTTCCTGCTTCGAAGGTCAACCAAGGACAAACTGCACTTGCGCCATAACCAATCAAACATGCCAAGTGATGCGTGCTCCAACATTGCCCAGTTTCAATAATTAGAGAAGCTTTTAGCCTTATTTCTTTTTTTAGAAGATAATGATGAATTGCCCCAACAGCAAGCAAAGGAGGAATAAAAGTCTTTTTAGGATTTATTCCTTTATCAGAAATAATAATTAAAGAGCAACCTTCTTTTATAGAGAGCTCACTCTGTTTGCAAATTGCTAGTAATTGGTTCTCTAAACCTTGAACACCTTCCTCAATATCAAACAAACTTGAAATTGTTTGAGATTTAATTTTTGATTTTTTAATGGAAATGAGTTCTTCCTCATTGAGGATTGGACTTTGTAAATGAACAAAAGGTTTAGGATCTTTAATCTCAAATGGTGTACATCTTTCTCCAAGATGCATCTCCAAACTCATTACTAGTTTTTCTCTCAGAGGGTCAATAGGAGGATTGGTAACTTGCGCAAATCTTTGCTTGAAATAGTCATATAAAATATGTGGCTTTGAAGAAAGTACTGCTAATGGGATATCGTCCCCCATGCAATAGGTAGGTTCTTTAGCTAACGAAGCCATTGAATCTAAAATTAAATCATTATCTTCTGCTGAAAAACCGTACGCAGTTTGTTGTTGTAACAACTCAAGGTCTTTTAGTTCGCAGTCTTTAACCCACTGACTATTCTCAATTTTTATAGTTCTATTACTTAGGAGTTTTTTATAATCATGCCTTTGGGCTGCTTCAGATTTTACCTCCCAATTTCTGAGGATTCTATTTTGATGAAGATCAACCGCCAGCATTTGTCCCGGTCCTAATCGACCTTTTTCTATTACTCTTTCCTCTTCTAGATCTACTACTCCTGTTTCGGAACCCATTACTACAAAACCATCATTTGTTATTGAATATCTTGCTGGTCTTAGACCATTTCTATCAAGCGTTGCTCCTACAAAATTTCCATCTGCGAATACAAGTAGAGCAGGACCATCCCAAGCTTCTTGTATGCTCGCAGAATACTCATAAAATGATTTAATGTCTTTTCTTTGTTCAAGTTCTGGTTGATCTCTAAATGCTTCAGGAACAAGTTTTAGTAATGAATCAGTTATTGGTTGGCCTGAACGAATATTAATTTCAAGGGTGGCATCAAGATTTGATGAATCACTTTTATTTACATCTACGATAGGTTTTATTTCGTTAGATAACTCTCCCCAAAAATCATCTATATGTGTTTCAGAAGCCTTGGCCCAGTTAATATTACCTAAGAGAGTATTTATTTCACCATTATGCCCTAAAAATCTCATGGGTTGAGCAAGCGGCCATTTCGGAAGTGTATTGGTACTAAATCTACGATGATAAACAGAAAATGAGACTTTAAAACTTTCTTGTTTTAGATCTTGATAAAACTCGGATAATATTTCAGAACGAACCATGCCTTTATAAACAACTGTTTGAGAACTTAGTGAGGCAAAATAAAATTCACAATCCCCAACATGATTTTTGAGAGTTTCTCTTATGATTTTCTCAATTCTTTTTCTTAATTGGAATAGAATTTTCTCAATATTCTGATGATCTTTTTTGTCTATACATAAAATCCACTGACATATAAAGGGGGCATTTGTCTTAGCTAAAGGACCCAAGATTTCATTATTAACAGGTACTGTTCTCCAAAATGTTTCGTTGACATTTAATTTTTCTGCTTCCTTATCACATATTGATTTACATAATTCAATTTTCTCTTTTTTGTTAGGCATAAAAACCATGCCTAACCCTTTATCGGATTCTTTTTTATTTTTAAGATTGACTTCTTTTTCTAAGTAGTTCCATGGAATTGAACATAAAATGCCTGCTCCATCTCCTGAGTCACTATCTCCTCCACAACCTCCTCTATGTTCCATGCAGTTCAGACCTTTTATGGATTGTTTAAGGATCCAGTTACTTTCTATTCCTTTGACATTTGCTATGAAACCAACCCCACACGCATCTTTCTCCCCAATTATTCCATTTGGGGAATAACTATCTTGATATGGTCCACCGATTCTTTTGATACTCTCTCCCATAGATTATTTAATTATATTTAGTTATTTATGTATTTCTATTATAAAAATAAATATGAAAATAAATCTAAAGATAATGAATATTTACCAAAGAATTTTAATTTGACAAATTTTGAAAAAAATATAATCAAAAAGTTTTAGTTGGTACTCATAAAAGGTTATGATAGTTAAATCTTTATTTTTATCTAAGTATATTAGATGCCCACCATCTCACAATTAGTAGGTTCAGAAAGAAAACGTCTGACGAAGAAAACAAAATCTCCTGCATTAAAAGCTTGCCCTGAAAGAAGAGGTGTATGTACGAGAGTTTATACATCAACACCTAAAAAACCTAATTCAGCTCTAAGAAAAGTCGCAAGGGTAAGATTAACTTCTGGTTTCGAAGTAACTGCTTATATTCCTGGGATTGGACATAATCTTCAAGAACATTCTGTAGTGCTACTTAGGGGTGGAAGAGTTAAAGATTTGCCAGGAGTTAGGTATCATATAATTAGAGGAACTTTAGATACAGCTGGAGTCAAAGATAGACGTCAATCCAGATCTAAGTATGGAGCGAAGGCTCCAAAAGATTAATTTGTAAACATCACTTTTTAAAAACATGTCACGTCGTAATGCAGCAGTAAAAAGACCAGTTCTTCCAGATCCTCAATTCAATAGTCGTCTGGCTTCAATGATGATTTCTCGATTGATGAAGCATGGTAAAAAATCTACAGCTCAAAGAATATTGTCTGATGCTTTTTCCTTAATAAGCGAGAGAACAGGTGGGAATGCAGTCGAATTATTTGAAACAGCCGTAAAAAATGCTACTCCTCTTGTCGAGGTACGAGCTAGAAGAGTTGGTGGTGCAACATATCAAGTACCTATGGAAGTTCGCCAAGAGAGGGGTACGGCTATGGCATTAAGATGGCTTGTTACATTTTCGCGTGCAAGGAATGGCAAAAGCATGTCTCAAAAACTTGCTGGTGAGTTGATGGATGCGGCAAATGAAACTGGTAGTTCAGTTAAAAAAAGAGAAGATACTCATAAAATGGCTGAAGCTAATAAAGCTTTTGCACATTACAGATATTAATTTCATCAAAAAGGTACTTAAGTAGTTTATTATTATTAAAGTTTGCTTTAAGAGCGAACTATATTTATTAAAAATTATTTTATTTGGAGCTTTAAAATTGGCACGCGACTTTCCCCTAGAACGAGTAAGAAACATAGGTATAGCCGCTCATATTGATGCTGGGAAGACTACAACTACTGAAAGAATTTTGTTTTATTCAGGAGTTGTTCACAAGATAGGAGAAGTGCATGATGGTGCTGCAGTGACAGATTGGATGGCTCAAGAACGAGAAAGAGGAATAACTATAACTGCTGCTGCAATATCAACTAGCTGGCAAGATCACAGAATTAATATTATTGATACGCCTGGACACGTTGATTTCACTATTGAAGTGGAAAGATCAATGAGAGTCTTGGACGGGGTCATAGCCGTATTTTGCGCGGTTGGAGGAGTTCAGCCTCAATCTGAAACAGTTTGGCGTCAAGCTGATAGATATTCTGTTCCAAGAATGGTTTTTGTTAATAAAATGGACAGGACTGGTGCGGATTTTCTAAAAGTTAATAAACAAATTAAAGATCGATTAAAGGCAAATGCACTCCCAATTCAGCTGCCTATCGGAGCTGAAGGTGATCTTACAGGCATTATTGATTTAGTAGCCAACAAAGCTTATCTTTACAAAAACGATTTGGGTACTGATATTGAAGAAGCACCAATTCCATCAGAAATGGAGGAAGAAGCTGCTGAGTGGAGATTCAAGTTGATGGAAAGTGTCGCAGAAAATGATGAAGAGTTAATTGAAATTTTCCTCGAAACAGGAGAACTATCTGAAGAACAACTTAAAAAAGGAATTAGGGAAGGGGTTTTAAAACATGGATTGGTGCCTGTACTATGCGGTTCAGCTTTTAAGAATAAAGGTGTTCAACTTGTATTAGACGCTGTAGTTGATTACTTGCCAGCTCCAGTTGACGTGAAACCAATACAAGGTGTTTTGCCAAGCGGTAAAGAAGATATTAGACCGTCAGATGATAATGCTCCTTTTAGTGCATTAGCTTTCAAAGTGATGTCAGATCCCTACGGGAAATTAACTTTTGTGAGAATGTATTCAGGTGTTCTTTCAAAAGGAAGCTATGTAATGAATTCCACTAAGGATGCTAAAGAGAGAATTTCTAGATTAGTGATTCTTAAGGCTGATGAAAGAGAGGAGGTTGATGAATTGAGGGCTGGGGATTTAGGAGCTGTATTAGGTCTTAAGAACACAACAACTGGAGATACTCTTTGTAACACAGAAGATCCAATAGTTTTGGAGACATTGTTTATCCCTGAACCTGTTATCTCGGTGGCTGTTGAGCCAAAAACTAAAGGTGACATGGAAAAATTATCAAAAGCTTTAACTGCTTTGTCTGAAGAAGATCCAACTTTTAGAGTAAGTACTGATCCTGAGACAAATCAAACTGTTATTGCAGGTATGGGTGAGTTGCACTTAGAAATCCTTGTTGACAGAATGTTAAGGGAATTTAAGGTTGAAGCAAATATAGGAGCTCCTCAGGTTTCATATAGGGAGACCATTAGGTCTAGTTCTAAAGGTGAAGGTAAATATGCAAGACAAACAGGAGGAAAAGGCCAATATGGTCATGTAATTATTGAAATGGAACCAGCCGAAGTTGGTAAAGGTTTTGAATTTGTAAACAAAATTGTAGGTGGAGCCGTACCAAAAGAGTATATTGGACCTGCATCTAATGGGATGAAAGAAACCTGTGAATCTGGTGTTCTTGCCGGTTATCCACTCATTGATGTAAAAGTAACACTAGTCGATGGTTCATTCCACGATGTAGACTCATCTGAAATGGCCTTCAAAATTGCAGGTTCCATGGCTTTTAAAGACGGGGTTAAAAAATGCAATCCTGTCCTTTTAGAGCCTATGATGAAAGTTGAGGTCGAAAGTCCTGATGACTTTCTTGGATCTGTAATTGGTGATCTTTCTTCTAGAAGAGGTCAAGTAGAAGGACAATCTGTTGATGATGGATTGTCTAAGGTACAGGCCAAAGTGCCCTTAGCCGAAATGTTCGGTTATGCCACTCAACTCCGATCAATGACTCAAGGTCGGGGTATATTTTCAATGGAGTTCGCAAATTATGAGGAAGTACCTCGTAATGTTGCTGAAGCTATCATTTCCAAGAATCAGGGCAACTCCTGATCTCTAAACTAAAACACTCTTAAACCCTCGATTCTTTAATTCAAAATGGCTCGCGAGAAGTTCGAAAGGAACAAACCACATGTCAACATAGGTACTATTGGCCATGTTGATCATGGAAAAACAACATTAACTGCTGCTATTACAAATGTTTTAGCTAAAAAAGGTCAAGCTCAAGCTCAAGACTATGGAGACATTGATGGTGCTCCTGAAGAAAGAGAGCGTGGCATTACCATCAATACAGCTCATGTTGAATACGAAACTGAAGGCAGGCATTATGCTCATGTTGATTGCCCAGGTCATGCTGATTATGTGAAAAACATGATCACAGGCGCCGCCCAGATGGACGGAGCTATCTTAGTCTGTGCAGCTACTGATGGTCCTATGGCTCAAACAAAAGAACATATTCTTTTAGCTAAACAGGTTGGAGTTCCTGCTCTTGTAGTTGCTCTCAATAAGTGCGACATGGTCGATGATGAAGAAATTATTGAACTCGTCGAAATGGAAATTAGAGAACTGTTAGATAGTTATGACTTCCCCGGAGATGACATACCTATAGTTCAAGTTTCAGGTTTAAAAGCACTCGAAGGTGATACTACTTGGGAATCAAAGATTGAAGAATTAATGAAAGCAGTTGATGCTAGTATTCCCGAACCAGAAAGAGAAGTTGATAAACCATTCTTGATGGCAGTTGAAGACGTTTTCTCAATTACTGGTAGAGGAACTGTTGCTACTGGAAGAATTGAGAGAGGTAAAGTTAAGGTTGGAGAAGAAGTAGAAATAGTCGGAATAAGAGATACAAGAGTAACAACTGTTACTGGAGTTGAAATGTTCCGAAAACTTCTTGATGAAGGTATGGCTGGCGATAATGTTGGTTTACTTTTACGTGGTGTTCAGAAAGAGGATATTGAGAGAGGAATGGTTCTTGTTAAGAAAGGATCTATTACCCCTCATACTCAGTTTGAAGGAGAAGTTTATGTTCTCAAAAAAGAAGAGGGAGGAAGACATACTCCTTTCTTTGCAGGATATAGACCTCAGTTTTACATCAGAACAACTGATGTGACAGGTCAAATAACTGCATTTACATCGGATGATGGTTCTAATGTTGAAATGGTTATGCCAGGAGACAGAATCAAGATGACTGGAGAATTGATTTGTCCAGTAGCTATTGAACAAGGTATGAGATTCGCTATACGTGAAGGTGGACGTACCATAGGTGCTGGAGTTGTTTCTAAAATACTCAAATAATATTTTTGAATTTTAAAAATTAACCTCAATCATCTAGTATAGGTTTATGGATAAGGGTCATTTAATCAATGACCCTCCACTAGAAGTTATCTGAAATTATGACTGCATCAATCGCACAACAAAAAATAAGAATTAGGCTCAAAGCATTTGATAGAAGAATGCTTGATTTATCTTGTGACAAAATAATTCAAACTGCTGATACCACTTCTGCCTCAGCAATAGGTCCAATACCTTTACCTACAAAAAGGAAGATTTATTGTGTCCTAAGATCACCACATGTTGATAAAGATTCTAGAGAGCATTTTGAAACAAGAACACATCGAAGAATAATAGATATCTACAGTCCTTCTGCAAAAACTATTGACGCTTTAATGAAACTTGATCTCCCTAGTGGTGTAGATATAGAAGTTAAACTTTAAAAAATCCCGAAATCGTCCTAAATTTACTAGTATAAAAATAATGAAATGAGGTTTAAATGGGAGAACTCTCAGTAAGGGAATTACCTTTATTTCCTTTGCCAGAGGTAGTCCTTTTTCCTCAAGAAGTATTGCCTTTACATATTTTTGAATCTAGATATAGGATTATGCTCCAAACTGTTCTTGAGAGCGATTCTATGTTTGGAGTTATTAAGTGGGATCCAACTTCTAAAAGTATGGCTAACGTTGGATGTTGCGCTCAAATTATAAAACACCAAACTGCTGAAGATGGTAGAAGTAACATTATCACTCTAGGCCAACAGAGATTTCAAATCTTAGAAATTACCCGTTCGACGCCATTTTGTTCTGCGATGGTTAGTTGGATTAGTGATGAGAATATTGATGACCTTCAAAAATTAGATTCTTTAAGAGATTCAGTAAAAGAAGCACTTGGTGATGTTATTACATTAACAAGTAAATTGACTAATACTAAAAAAAATCTACCTGATAAATTACCTAACAACCCAATGGATTTATCATTTTGGATAGGAGCTCATTTGGGCGGTCCTGTTGCGGAGGAACAGCAAAGACTTTTAGAGGAAAGAAATACTTTTACCCGTTTACAGAGAGAATATGAAATGCTTGATCATACAAGAAAACAACTTGCAGCAAGAACGGCATTGAAAGAAAGTTTTCCTGATATAAAAGAAAATTAAATGATTGATTTATTATTCCCTTTTTTTATACTTTTTTTACTCTTTCTAGTCCTTGCAATAATTTGGAGAAATAATGCTAGAAAATACATTTCTTCCGGTACAGTAGCTTCTGCATATGATGCTTGGACCAACGATAAATTACTTGAGAGATTATGGGGAGAACATATACATTTGGGTTTTTATCCCTTAGGAAACAAAAATACTGATTTTAGAAAGGCTAAAGTTCAGTTTGTTCATGAATTAGTCAAATGGAGTGGTTTAGATAAATTGCCACGGGGATCCAGAATACTCGACGTAGGTTGCGGAATAGGGGGGAGTTCTAGGATTCTTGCAGAATATTATGGGTTTAATGTCACTGGCATTACAATTAGTCCGGCTCAAGTTAAAAGAGCAAGAGAACTTACTCCTCATGGGCTAAATTGCAACTTCCAAGTTATGGATGCTTTAAATTTGAAATTTGAAAATGGATCATTTGATGCCATCTGGAGTGTTGAGGCTGGCGCACACATGAATAATAAAACTAGGTTTGCAGATGAAATGATGAGAACCCTAAGACCTGGAGGGTATCTAGCATTGGCAGATTGGAACTCAAGAGACCTCCATGCATATCCCCCATCATTTTTTGAAAAGTTAGTTCTTAAACAATTACTTGAACAATGGGTACATCCTAATTTTATTAGCATAAATGAATTCAGTAACATTCTTAGAACAAACGAAAATAGTTCAGGAAGAGTTATATCAGAAAATTGGAATACCTATACAAATCCTTCATGGTATGACTCCATTTTTGAAGGTATTCGAAGACCCTTTGTAATTTTGTCGCTTGGCCCATTTGCGATAGTGAAGTCGATTAGAGAAATACCAACAATACTTCTCATGAATTGGGCATTTAGAAAAGGTTTAATGGAGTTTGGAGTTTATAAATGTAGAGGATAAGTTAATCTAGTTCAACATTTTCAGAAAAATAATTTCCAAAATCAACAAAATTCTTACAAAGCGGCTTTATTTTATTTTTTAACTCAAGAAAACTTTTTATATTTTTTTGATTATTGATTTCTACATCTATATAAATTATGTATTCGCCTAATTCTCTTTTTGAAGGTCTCGATTCAATTTTACTCATATTAAATCCAAAATCTGCAATATAATTTATAGCTTTAAGCAAAGCGCCAGGTTTATTTGAAATTAATGAGAAAGCAAAACTGGCAATATTAGCTAAATTTGAATTTGATTCTTTGCTCAATAAAACAAATCTAGTGCAATTACCTGGAACATCATTAATAGGAAAGGCTAATTCTTTAAGTCCTTCGATTTGAATTATTGATTTTGAACCGATAGCAGCTCTGAATTTACTCCCTTTTACCATATTGACAGCTTCTGATGTTGAGTTTGTTGGGAGGGGAATTGCATTTGGAAGATTCTCAGATAACCATTCTGAACATTGAGCTAATGCTTGAGGATGAGATAATACTTCTGAAATGCTTGAAAGTTCTCCATCACTAATTAATGCATGTTTTATAGGTAAAACAATTGCTTTATTTATAAAAATTTCAGGAAATTTCCATAGGGCATCTAGAGTAGCTGTAACTCCACCTTCTACAGAATTTTCTATAGGGACTACAGCAGCATCACAATTGTTATAAGCTATTGATTTAATGACCGAATGTAACCCGTTACATGGTACAAATATAGGTGAATGAAAATTGGCAAGCTTTGATAATATATGGGCTGCTTTTTCTGCGTATGTTCCTTGAGGACCTAAATATGCAACTTGTTTGGGCATGATTAATCGTAAAAAAAAAAGAGATCAAATAAGCATTGGAGGAATATAGAAAATGCTATTGTCTTTTGATGCTAAACAGAAACTTAAGCTTTCTGTAACACGTAATAAAGAATATCTTTCTAAATATCTTTTGGAAGAAGAAAGAGTTGTTGGAGCAATGCTTGACTCCAAAAAATTAGTACCAGAAGGAGTAGGTAGATATAAGTATACAGTAACAAGTTTTAAGGTTTTTCAATTGGATATTAACCCTGTTGTCTCAATTGCGGTAGAAAATAAAGATGGAATTTTAAAAATGAGTGCTCTTGAAAGTACATTGGATGGTTTGGGTATGGTTGATGATTTTAATCTTATTTTGAAAGCAAATTTGGAAGCAACTGATATTGGCTTAGAAGGGGAGGCGCTTCTTGGAGTATCTGTAAGCCAACCCCCTCTACTGAAGCTGGTACCAAGGAAGATTTTGGAATCTACTGGTCATTCGGTGTTAAATGGGATTCTGTTGGGTATAAAGTCAAGGGTTCAACAGCAGCTCGTAAAAGATTTTTTAGAATGGTGTGAATTAAATAAGTTTTGATTTTTTTAAAAAACTTTTCCTATGAAGTTCAGTTATTCCATTTTTTTTGATTAATGAAAGATGCTCTCTGGTTCCATAACCTTTATTTTTAAATATCAAGTATCCTGAGTAATTTTTTTCTAACCTCTCCATTAGATTATCGCGTGAAACTTTGGCAACTATGCTTGCTGAAGCTATCGAGATAAACTTTGAATCTCCTGATACTATGTTTTTCTGAATTCCGTTCCATGGTCTTAATAATAAGGGGCCATCAATTATTAATTCAGATGGCTTTTCTTTTAATTTTCTTAAAGCTCTTATCATTGAAAGTTCCGTCGCAACCCTAATACCTAACTTATCTATTTCTCTGGCCGAAGATTGCCCAATTCCATAATCTGAAGAGAGTAATAAAATTTTTGGTAAAAGTAATTTTCTTTTTTTGGGAGTTAGTTTTTTACTATCTGTTACTCCAAATTGTTTTAAGATAAATTTATTTTTTTCTGTTAATACTACAGCTGCTGCAAAAACTGGACCAAAAATTGCTCCCTTTCCAACTTCATCTATTCCAACTTCTGATACTTTATTCAATGCTTGCTGAAGATCTTCTTCTTTTTTTTCTTGCATTGTTTAGCTCATCTGTAAGTTCAATTTGATCCTTTTTATCTGTAGATACAACTTCATTACTTTCATTAGTTTTATTTGAAGTTTTATCTTTAGAACTTGCATTTGCTTCAATTTTAATTTGAATCTTTTCTTCTCCCGATTGTGAGATTTTTTTAGTTTTTTTTGATGTTGCTTTTTTATTATCTAAGGGTTTTTCCGTTTCCTTATTACTCTCTTTTAATCGCACAAAATTATTGCTAGTTAGATATTCTTTACCTAACTTTATAAGTGGATTTATACCCAATTCACTGAAAACAATTTTTTCTTCATTAGTAAGATCAACTGTTATTATATTTTTTTCTTTTGAATTTGATTGGTTTAAATTATCATTTTCATTTTCTTTTTTATTCGAAGAATTTTCTTTACTTAGGTCTTTGGAATTCAGTAATTCCTTGTCAATTATTTTTTCTTGCTCATCAGTTGATTGAGAAGTAACTATATCTAAAGATGTTAAATTGTTTGATTGATTAGATTTATTTTCAACATTTTTAATTTTTAAGTAAGAAATTTCGTGATTTAATATATTTTCTACATGTCCTGTACCGTCGCATGAAGAACATTTTTTGCCGAATAGTTCATATATATTTTGCCCTTGTCTTTTTCTTGTTAACTCCACTAAACCTAATTCAGTAAGCTGAGCTATTTGAGGCCTAGCAGAATCATCTTTTATTGCTGAGGTAAAATGTTCAAGTAACTGAAATTGATCTCTTCTAGATTCCATATCAATAAAATCAACTACTATAACTCCACCGATATTTCTTAATTTCATTTGTCTTGAGATTTCAACTGCTGCTTCGCAGTTCGTCCACAAAACGGTTTGTCTTGAGTTAGCGGATCTGGTAAATGATCCAGAGTTTACGTCGATTACTGTTAAAGCTTCAGTAGGTTCAATAATTATATAACCCCCCGAAGGAAGATCTACTCTCGGCTGGAGAGCTTTTTGAATTGTTTTCTTAATTTCATACTTCTCCAAAATATGTTGGTTTAAACTGTTATCGTGAAATTCAATATCTACATTAGACTCATAATTTATTAAAAAATCTTTTGCCCTTATAACTGAAAATTTACTATCGATAATTAAACTTTTAGTAGATTCTTTAATATAATCTCTTAAGATCTTAAGAGAGAAATCATCATCTCTTTTTATTAAATTTGGCGGATTAGAAGCCTCAGAAACTTTTAGTATATTTTCCCATTGTTGAATTAAATGTTCTAAATCTTCAATTAGAAGTTCTTCTTTTATCTTTTCAGCCTCTGTTCTAAATAACAAGCCTGTGCTAGGTGGTTTAATTAAAACCCCAAGAGCTTTCAAACGGCTTCGCTCTGTTTCTGTATTTATTTTTCTTGAAATATTTACTCCTTGTCCATATGGCTGTAGTATCAAGTATTTCCCTGGGATTGAAATGCTCCCGGTTAGTCTAGGCCCTTTAGATCCTGTAGGTTCCTTTATTACCTGCACTAGGACTTTTTGTTTTGGTTCTAGTAATTCCGTTATTCCAAATGTCCCTTTTTTGAGTCTTAGTGGACCTAAATCTGAAACATGGATGAATCCATTTTTCTCACTTTCACCGATATTTATGAAAGCTGCATCAATACCAGGGAGAACGTTTTCAACTGTTCCTAAAAAAATATCGCCAATTTGATATTGACCTTGTGCGACGATTAATTCATCAACTCGATCATCTGTGAGTAGTGCTGCAATTCGAGCCTGCTCAGCGATGATAATTTGCTGAGACATATATTTGATTCTGTATGTTTTGGATTTTGAAAATCATCTAAATTAAAGAATTAGATTTTTATCTTTTAATAAAGCGATTCTTATAGCCTCTATGATTTACTTTTTTAAATTAATGAAGTTAATAGTGATTGAATTTTGCTATTTATAGAGCTTTAAACGATTTTCAAAATAATTGAAATTGAATTCATAGCTATGATTATTTCTTAAATTAACCATAACTAAAATAATACTAACACCTAATCACCACTTAAGCACGTTGATACATTATTCTAAGATAGGTGAACTTTTTTATCTAACAGTGGTTCAAGTAAACGAAAATTATTTAAAACTCAAAGCAGGCTATTTATTCCCTGAAATTGCTAAAAGGGTAAAGCTATATTCTCAATCAAATAAGAATGCTGAAATTATCAAGCTTGGAATAGGAGATGTTACAGAACCATTACCAAGAGCATGCATTGAGGCTATGGGTAAAGCTTTAGATGATATGGGCACAACAGATGGTTTTAGAGGTTATGGACCAGAACAAGGTTATGCTTGGCTCAGAGAAAAAATATCTGAGCATGATTTTATTTCGAGGGGCTGTCAAATTTCACCTGAAGAAATCTTTGTTTCAGACGGATCAAAATGCGATAGTAGCAATATTTTAGATATTCTTGGCAAGGATAATTCAATTGCTGTAACAGATCCTGTTTACCCTGTTTATGTAGATAGTAACGTGATGACAGGTAGAACTGGAGATGCTCTTGAAAATGGTACTTATCAAGGATTGACATATCTTGCAATAAATGAAGCGAATAACTTTTTGCCAGAACTACCTGAAAAAAAAGTTGATATTTTATATCTTTGTTTTCCTAATAATCCAACTGGAGCAACGATTAATAAAGAAGAATTGAAAAAATGGGTTGACTATGCACTTCAAAACAAATCCTTAATACTTTTTGACGCAGCTTATGAAGCATTTATTCAAGATAATGATATTCCACATTCAATATATGAGATTGAGGGAGCAAAGGATTGTGCTATTGAATTTAGATCTTTTTCAAAAAATGCAGGATTCACTGGAGTTAGATGTGCTTTTACAGTAATACCTAAAAATCTCAAAGGTTTGAGCTCAACAAATGAGGAAATAGAGTTATGGCCTCTTTGGAATAGGCGACAATCTACAAAATTCAATGGAGTAAGTTATGTTGTTCAGAAAGGAGCAGAGGCTGTTTATTCTCTTGAAGGGAAGAAACAGGTGAGAGGTTTAATTGATTTTTATATGGAAAATGCAAAAATAATGAAAAATAAACTTCAGAATTCTGGATATAAAGTTTATGGTGGGGACAATGCTCCTTATATCTGGATTAAGGTTCCAGATCAAATGACATCTTGGGACTTTTTTGATTTCCTTCTACAAAAAGTTAGTGTAGTGGGAACACCTGGGAGCGGATTTGGATTGGCAGGAGAGGGTTATTTTCGCTTGTCAGCATTTAACTCACGATCAAACGTCATTGATGCAATGGAAAGGATTATTAATATATAATTATTAGTATTATCTAGATTCTGAAATTTTGATGTTATCCATAAAGTTAGAACAAAGTGGAAGTAATAATTCAGCAGTGATTGAAAAGAAACCTGCTGAATTAAAAAATAAATCTCCAAAATATAAGGTTTTACTTCATAATGACCCAGTTAATTCTATGGAGTATGTCACTATTTCACTGAGGGAAGTTGTGCCGCAATTAAGCGAACAAGATGCTATAGCCATAATGCTTGAAGCACACAATACGGGTATAGGTTTGGTGATAGTTTGTGATTTAGAGCCAGCAGAATTCTACTCAGAATCATTGAAATCTAAAGGAATTTCTAGTTCAATTGAGAAAGAGGATTAATAGTGGTTGGATTTATTATTTAGAATGAGCTAATTTCCTTTCAGATAATGGACGGACTTTTAAGGATTCTTTTAAGGAGGACTTTCCATATTCTCTCTCAAGAATGTCGATAACTGTTTTACCGAATTCATCTTCTGGATTATCAAAAGCTTCTAAGCAAATCTCCCCAAGTTTTTCCCCTAATGAGCCTGGATTCCATAGAAGTTTTCTCGCTGTCCAAGGCATCATGCTCATTGGATTATAATTTGGCTTCAAAATTTTATGTTCCAGCGCGTACTTCTCAAGAAGAGTGTGAGGTTGCAATCCTATAAAAAATATAGCTGGGTCAACTAAGCCTTTACCAAATATATTTTCTAATTCTCTATGGTAAGCAATTGTTTGTCTTATGGTGCTAGGCGTTTCATCAAAAACATTAAAAGAATAATTCACTGAAACATGATTCTTAAAACCTGATTTGACAAGCATTCTGCAATTATTTAATACAGTTTCGAGATCATACGCTAATCTCATTTTTCTAACAAGTTCTTGAGATCCCGACGTGATACCTATTTCAAAATAGCTCATACCTGTATCAACCATAAGCTGAGCTAGCTCAGCATCAATATTATCTGCTCTAATGTATGCAGCCCAATTAATATCGTCCCAGCCTTGATCTTTAATTGCTTGCAAAAGTGATTTTGCATCTTCAATATGTTTTTTAGCTGGAATAAACTGTGCATCTGTGAACCAAAATCCTCTTACTCCAAGATCATATAATTGCTTCATTTCTTTGATTACTTCGTTAATAGGATTGACGCGAACCTGCTTACCCTCCACAACTGTATAAACACAGAAACAGCAATTATGAGGGCAACCTCTTTTTGTTTGCACCCCTACGTAATAATCTCCGCCTTCTATATACCAATTGAATTCAGGCCATATTGATTTTATATATTTATAATTACAAGCTGTTTTAACAGTCCCCGAAGGTTGTTCATGTATCAATTTATTTCTAGGTTTTTGTCCAGCAATGTAACATCTTTCTTCCTCTATTGAATCTCCTCTAATGATTTTTTCAATGAGATTTTCTCCCTCCCCTACTGAAATAACAGTTCCTTTTGGGAGTAAATTTCCCAATTGTTCATAGAAGACACTAACAGCTCCACCTCCTAAAATTACTTTGACATTTTTATTGTATTTTTGTGATCTTTTTAGTCCCATCTTGACTAAAGAAGTATTTCTATATATTTCTCCATAATGAGATGCAATTAATTTTAATCCTCCCCAGGAACCTCTAATTTTTTTAAAGATATTTTTTGAGTAGAAAACTTCAAAAGAGTTTTGTAGAGGGTTCCCACTCCTACCATCAACAGGTGCATAAATTTGTATATCTCTCCACGAAAAAATGATTAGATGCGGTCTAAATTGATCAATTTTTCTGGCTAAATATTTGGAAACTTTATTTGATGGAATTATTGCTAGATCAATGAATTGCTGCTCTAGATCTGGGAAGCATTTATGAATATGGTCTGCTAAATAAATAGGCCCAATTGGAAATATTGGATTACACGGCAATCTTACAGTTAGTATTTTTCCATAGTGCTTTCTTTGGTAATTTTTTTTATTTAATTTTTCGAACTTCAAATTAAAATTCATGTCATGAAATTTAATGAATCTATTTCTTTTAAGAATCTAACTACTTTATTACTAATTTGGAGAAATTGAAAATACTAAGAAAATACTCGGGATAATTTTATTAAATTCATATATCAGAAATCATATAAATCCAGCATACTTTGAGAAGTTTTAATCCATCTAGCTTGTAGTGCATAAAAACCTTCATCAAAAGCAATATAACTTCTTTTGCCAAAATAAAATATAAGAGGAATAAAAACAATTAATTTAAAAAGATATCTAAATTTAAAAATTTTATTAACCATTTTAATTTACTTTGTAAGTGCCGATAATTGGAATTGAACCAATGGCCTACTGTTTACGAGACAGTTGCTCTACCGCTGAGCTATACCGGCCAAATTAAATATTTAATTTTTCATATAGACTTAATCTTATAATTGAAAAAATTTATGTCAAAAATAGATCCTGAATTGAAAAAGAAATTATTAAAGGAATCCCAAGCTCCTTTCAAAGGATTGAGAAGAATATTGTGGATAGCTTTTAGCGGTTCTGCATTTTTGGGACTTATAATAATGCTTTCCAGAATTGCAAGCGGAACTGAATTACAGCAAAATAACCTTCTCATACAGTTGGGTGCTTGTGTAATATTTCCTACTTTATTAGTCTTTGACAAAAATAAAGATTAATAAGCTGGATGTTTAATTATTGTGATAAGGTCCTCTTTTTGGTGACAAATTTGAATGCTTCGATTACATCTCCTTCGACCCATGAAGAGAATTTATCGCAGCCAACTCCACATTCAAATCCTGTATTTACTTCTTTTACATCATCTTTAACTCTTTTTAGAGAGTCTAAATTACCCTCAAATATTACTTTTTCTGATCTAATAACTCTTAGCGAACAATTCCTTTGTAATTTTCCAGTTTGTATGTAACAGCCTGCAATAGCTCCTTTACCGACTGAGAAAGTTGCTCTAACTTCAGCTTGCCCTAATGATTCTTCGACAAGATCGGGTTCAAGTAGCCCTTCCATGGCCAACTGAATATCTTCTAAGAGTTTATAGATAACTTCATATTCTCTTATGTCAACGTCATTAGCATCAGCTGCTCTTTTCGCGCCAGAAGCTAATGAGGTGTTAAACCCAACAATTACTGACCCAGATGCAGCAGCAAGATCTATATCTGTCTCAGTTATTTCTCCAGGAGCAGAGAGTAGGACTCTGACTTGAACTTCATTTTTTGGTAATTGTTCTAGTGATCCTAATATCGCTTCAACACTACCTTGAACATCAGCTTTTAGAATTAAGTTTAACTCCTTAAGTTCCCCATCATTTGCTTGAGTTGATAAGGATGATAAGCTGACTCTTCTTGAGGCCATTTGCTGAGCTAATTTTGTGGCTCTAGCATCTGTTGCCCTTTCTCCGACAATGGCTCGAGCAGTTTTCTCATCAGGGTAGACTTCGAATTCATCTCCTGCAGTAGGTACTTCACTGAATCCTAGCGCTTCCACTGGGAATGATGGTCCTGCTTCTTTAATTCTATTACCATGTTCATCAACCATTGCTCTAATTTTTCCAAGGACTGAACCCGCAGCTAAAACATCTCCAGATTTCAAGGTTCCATTTTGTACTAATAAAGTAGCTACTGGCCCTTTGGCTTTGTCTAGGTGGGCTTCAATAACAGTACCTTTTGCAAATCTATCAGGGTTAGCTTGTAGAT
The DNA here is from genome assembly GCF_000015645.1 of Prochlorococcus marinus str. AS9601. Classification (NCBI taxonomy): domain Bacteria; kingdom Bacillati; phylum Cyanobacteriota; class Cyanophyceae; order Synechococcales; family Prochlorococcaceae; genus Prochlorococcus; species Prochlorococcus marinus. The sequence continues at coordinate 1,442,882 of NC_008816.1, read as the reverse complement.
CTTCAACATCTGAAACTAATAAAATCATTTCGAGTAATTTATCAATGTTTTGTTTTTTGATAGCACTTACTGGAACCATCACTGTATCTCCTCCCCAATCTTCAGCAATTAAATCTTTTTCTGATAGTTCCTGCTTTACTCTTTCTGGAGATGCTCCCTCTTTATCAATTTTATTAATTGCAACAACAATTGGTACTTTTGCAGCTCTTGCATGACTAATAGCTTCTAAAGTTTGAGGTCTGCAACCATCATCTGCAGCAACTACAAGAACAGCTACATCAGTAACCTTTGTACCCCTTGCTCTCATTGCAGTAAAGGCTTCATGACCTGGGGTATCAAGAAATGTTAATTTTTTCTTTTGAGATTCATGTTCAAATTCAACTTGATAAGCTCCTATGTGTTGAGTGATACCCCCTGCTTCTCCTGAAGCTATTCTTGATTCTCTGATGGAATCTAGAAGACTTGTTTTACCATGGTCTACATGACCCATCACTGTAATAACAGGTGGTCTTCTTATAAGATTATCAATATCTTCAGATTCAATCATGTCAACTGTTTTCTCAGCGGCTTCTTGAATATCATCTTGCAAAACAGGTACCCCAAATTCTTCTGCTACTGTTTCAATAGTTGCTAAGTCGAGTGATTGAGTAACAGTTGCAGTTATTCCTTTAAAAAAAAGAGATTTGATTATTTCAGAACTTTCAAGACTTAATTTATCCGCTAATTCTTGGACTGTTAAATTATCTTCGGGCACGATTATCATTTCAGGTCGTACTTGTTTGGCTTCTTTGGCAGCCTTTAACTCCATAGCTCTTCTTTTCTGTCTTTGCCTAGTAGTCTCTTTTTTCTTCTTTTTAAATTGTTTTATTGTTTTTTGAGATTTGGATTCATCAGACTTTCCTTTCTTTGGACGTGCCAAACTTGCTGATAAGATTGAAATTTTTTCGCCTGAATATCCACTAGTTTCAGACGTTAATGAATCATCATTTTCACCAATAATATGAACTTTCTGTCTTTGTTTTTGGGTATTTTTGCTTCTTAGTGCTTCAAGTTTTGCGCTATCATCCCAGTCTGTCTTTCCAGGTTTCTTTGAACTATTAGAAAATGTTCTATGAGGAGGTTTTTTGGAACTTGGAGTAGCATTTGGACGATTATTAGGCGCTTTAGCTTTCTGCTTAGGTACCTCGATATTTTGTTTTGAGTTATTCTTTATACCTATTTTGTCTTTCTCAGAGTTATTATTTTTTTGAAGTTGTAAAAGTTCATTAGGTGATACTGGCTTCCTAATCCCAGAGGAATTTTGGCCATTGAATTTAGAACCAGGCCTATTATTAGGCATGCCAGGTCCGTTGGGAGAACCAGGTCTATTAGGATTGCCTTGCCTATTAAATGAGCCAGGTCTGCCTTGATCTGAAGGTTTGTTTCTTAAACCAGGCCTATTGGGCATGCCAGGTCTGTTGGGAGAACCAGGTCTATTGGGATTGCCTTGCCTATTAAATGAGCCAGGTCTGCCTTGATCTGAAGGTTTGTTTCTTAAACCAGGCCTATTGGGCATGCCAGGTCTGTTGGGAGAACCAGGTCTGTTAGAGGCAGTTTGTTTAAAAGCAATGTTTTGCTTATTATTGTTTTGCTTATTAGGATTTATTATTGGATCTTCTCTTCTTATTGGAGCTCCTACGAGCTCAGGAGTGTTCTTTCTATTATTAAAATTTTTTGTTTTAGGTTTGTTCGTATTTTGATCAGGTTTGCTTGATAGTCGTCTTTTATCTTCTGCCCTGGCGATGTTCTGGGAAGATTCACTAGATTTAACATTATTATTTATATTTTTAGGCTTTGCAATTAGTTGAATAGGTGGTTTTGCCGGACTTTTGATAGGTGGGGGTGTGTTATTTACGAAAGTTTTTTTATCTTGGTTGAAATTCTGTGAAGGTTTACTATTTGTATTTGTAAGATTTGCTCGAGATTGTGAACTGTTAACAATATTAGGTTTATTGGGATTTTGAAGTTGATTTGAAATTTTTTTTACACTCTCAGGCTTGTTAAGTGGTTTTATCAATAATGGCTTTTTGTTCGAATTATTTTTGAGAGGTTTCCCTTGTTTAGAAGAGAGAACAGGAGATTTATCTTCTTTGTTTTGTTTGAAGTTATCTTTTTTAATTGAAGGTTTATTAATGGAAAGTATTGTTTTATCTGGATTCTTTTTATTAATAAGATTTTTAATTTTTTTTGCCTCTTCTGAACTAATAGAGCTGCTATGGCTTTTTACTGAAATTGAAAGTTTTTGAGCGGCATCAAGTATATCTTTATTTTCCAGATTTAAGTCTCTGGAAAGTTCGTAAATTCTGATTTTATCGCTGATAGTCATTTAATCTGATTTGTACTCTTTTTGAAATTAAAGAGGATTTATTTTAATTATATTCCCTTAATGGGGATAGTTAATGTAGCTTGTAATTTCTTTTTCAAAAATTTCAATAAATTCAGGTTCTAAAAATGTTTTTAAAGCTTTTTGAAGCTTTTTCTTGATCTTGGAATCTGAGTAGCATTTTTTTGACTTGCAAATGTAAGCTGATCGCCCCATTCCCTTTTGAAGCATGATACCTTGCTTATGATCTTTAGTAATCTTTAAAAGATCTTTCCTGTCATATGTTTTTCTACATGAAATGCATAAACGCATGACAGGGATTTCTTGTATCACCGTTTTTTCTCCTCTTTGGCAGATGTCTCAGTATCTTGAACAGTCTCTAATGGATCATTATCTGTGAATTCTACTCCTTCGTATTGTTCCTCTCCATATTCTTCTTCATCTTCGGGAAGAGGATAAAGCTCTCTTAATCTCGCATCTTCTGCAGCACGCTCAGCTTGTTCTGCTTCTAATCTTAATTCAGCTTCTCTCTGGAGATTCTCTTCATCTTCCCTTTGAATAATTAATTCAGAGACCGCAGCATCTTCTGCTTCCTGATCGTATTCATGTGAGTTTTTAACGTCAATCTTCCAACCAGTTAATCTTGCGGCAAGTCTTACATTTTGACCTTCTCTACCAATTGCGAGACTTAATTGATCAGGAGGAACTAGTACGTGCGCATGTTGCCCTGCTGGGTCTACAAGTCTTACTTGATCTACTTTCGCAGGACTTAAAGAGTTTAAAATATACTGTATTGGGTTAGATGACCATTTAATAACATCAATTTTTTCACCCCTTAATTCATTTACTACTTGTTGAATTCTTGCTCCTCTAGCTCCAATACATGCACCTACAGGGTCCACTTCTTCTTCGACACTATCAACAGCTACTTTTGTTCTTGGCCCAACAGCTCTTGAAGGAGGGTTGGCTTCTCTTGAAACAGCAACAATTTTCACTGTACCTTCTTGAATTTCCGGTACTTCATTTTCAAATAAATAAACCACTAAACCAGCATTTGCTCTACTTACAAAAAGTTGCGGCCCTTTTCTGGCAATTTCGCTAACTTCTTTCAAAAATACTTTAAAAGTTGCATTTGCTCTATAATTATCATTTGGTAATTGATCTCTCTTGGGAAGTTCGGCCTCAACTTCAGGTCTACCAATACCCGAACTAACTCCCATAATGACTGATTGTCTTTCAAATCTTATAACTCTTGCCGTTAAAACAGGATCTTCCAAATCCGCAAATTCTTCCTGGATCATTTTTCGTTGTTGATCTCTTAACTTTTGGGCTAAAACTTGCTTTGTTGTTGAAGCAGCCATTCGCCCAAAATCCTCTTTTTCTGGAGTAACGTCTAAAACAACTGTGTCACCTATTTGAGCATCATCAGCGACTTGCTTAACTTCTACTAGAGATATTTGATGATCTTCGCTCTCAACTTCTTCTACAATAATTTTACTTGATAATATCCTGTAACCTTCTTCATCTAGATCTAGTCCAACATCAAAATTACTAAAATATTCTTCATCAAATGGATCTTGGTTAACTCCAATGTAAAAAGTTTTTCTATATTTTTCATATCCTTTTAATAAAGCTTCGCGTAAGGCTAATTCCACGATATTAGGAGGTAACTTTTTTTCCTCACTAATATCTTCAATGAGATTGTTTAAACCTGGGAGAATAACTAATGCCATCTATGATGGGAAATTGAATAATGGTTGAAAATGATTAATCTTTTAATGTACAAAGACTAATTTTTAGTACTTCATCAAAAGGGATTTTTTTAATCTTACCTTTAATGTTAATGGCTAAATAATCTTTAGACTTTTCATAAAGTAAACCATTCAGAATTTTTATTTTTGAATTCTTTTGGTTTAACTCAACATTAACTGGAAAACCTTTAAAAGTTTTGAAGTCTCTTTCTGAGGTTAGTTCATCACTGACCCCTTGACTACTAATTTCTAACACATATGAACAATTTAAAAGATTTGATTTTTCTATTTCGTCAGATGCCGGGGTATTAAATAGCGCACAATCATCTAAGGAAATGTCATCCCCATTAGTTTTTCTTATAGTTATTTCAATAACTACTGGATTTTGATTAGTTTGTATATTTAAACCGCAGATTTCTAAATCCCGCTCATTAGCAACTTTTTCTAATAAAGCTTCCAGTTTACTTTTGTTTTCTTTATTCAAATTTATTTATAAATTTATTTAAAATTTATTTTCACACATTAAGAAGTTTTTTCTATAGAAAAATTTTAAAATTTGCATTTTATGGATGTAAACAAAAAAACAACAATAACCTCTTTCTTCAATTAGATTTACTAGATAAACTCAAAAACTTTTAATAATATGAAGTATCTCAAGATTAAATTTATTAATTTAATCCAAATATTCATTGTTATTTGTTTTTGCATACTCAATTTCTTTCAAGATGCTGAAGTTTTAGCTTTAACTTCTTTTGAAAGTCATAATTTCGTATCATCGGCAGTTAAAAATATTGGCCCTGCAGTTGTAAAAATTGACACTGAGCGCTTGGTAGAGAGGCAACAATTTGATCCTACTTTACTTGACCCTTTATTAAGGGATTTACTTGGCGAGCAAGGCATTACTCCTGAAAGGGAGAGAGGACAAGGCTCCGGGGTTATCATTAATGAAAATGGTTTGGTTCTTACAAACGCTCATGTCGTAGAAAGAGTCGATAATGTTTCAGTTACTTTGGCCGATGGATCTATTTGTGATGGTAAAGTTTTGGGCACGGATACAGTAACTGATCTTGCTTTAGTAAAAATTGATGAAGATACTTATTCTGGTTTTGCTCCACTTGGAAATTCTGAAGATCTTGAAGTTGGGGATTGGGCAATAGCTCTTGGTACTCCCTATGGTCTTGAAAAAACAGTTACTTTAGGGATTGTAAGCAGCCTGCATAGAGATATCAGTAGTTTAGGATTTTCAGATAAAAGGTTGGATCTTATTCAGACTGATGCGGCAATAAATCCAGGAAATTCTGGGGGACCACTAATAAATGCTAATGGCGAGGTAATTGGAATAAATACATTAGTAAGAAGTGGCCCTGGTGCTGGTTTAGGTTTTGCGATTCCCATCAATCTAGCTAAAAGTGTTTCTGATCAGCTACTCAAAAATGGAGAAGTTATTCATCCATATTTAGGGGTACAATTAATTTCTTTAAATCCTAGAATTGCTAAAGAACATAATCTAGATCCCAATTCTTTAGTGCAATTACCCGAAAGAAATGGAGCTCTTATTCAATCAGTAATACCTAATAGCCCCGCTGAAAAAGCTGGTTTAAGAAGAGGCGATTTAGTCATAGCAGCCCAAAACATCTCTATAAATGAGCCTAAAACTTTACTAGATGAAGTAGAAAAAGCTCAGATAGGAAAAGTATTTCTTTTAAATATTGTGAGAGATAATAAAGAGATACAGATAAATATCAGACCAGAACCTCTACCAGGTTTGACATAAAGCACCGATTGAAATTTAATAATCTATAACCATTAGAGAAAAAGATTTTGGATTCACAAACTCAAATGAAACAGGTAGTTGCTGATGCAGCAATAAGGGAAGTAAAGAGTGACATGATTCTTGGATTAGGTTCTGGATCTACTGCTGCGTTAATGATAAAAAGCCTTGCGGATGAAATGCGTTCTGGGAAACTCCAAAATATAAGAGGTGTTGCAACTTCTTTTCAATCAGAAGTTTTAGCGCTTGAATTGAATATCCCGCTTATCGATTTAGCTTCTGTATCTCAAATTGATTTAGCTATTGATGGAGCAGATGAAGTTGATCCGGGATTTCAATTAATTAAAGGAGGAGGAGCATGCCATGTCAGAGAAAAATTAGTAGCATCTAAATCTGATCAATTGTTGATTGTTGTTGATGAAACTAAACTTGTCCAAAATTTAAATCTATCTTTTCCTTTACCTGTAGAAGTTCTTCCAAATGCTTGGAAGCAAGTTCAGGAAGTTATTTCAGAAATGAATGGCAGTTCTTCTTTAAGAATGGCTAATAAAAAAGCTGGCCCAGTTGTTACTGATCAAGGCAACCTAGTTCTAGATGTTTTATTTAATGATGGTATTAAGAATCCAAAAGACATTGAAAAAACTATTAATAATATTCCAGGAGTTTTAGAAAATGGATTATTCGTCGATCTTACAGACAAAGTTCTAGTGGGTAAAATTGAAAATAATACTCCAGTGGTTTACTCACCCTCAAGAGTTAGCTAATCTTCAAATCTTATTTGTACTGAGTTAGCGTGGCTGTGTAAGCCCTCACTATTAGCAAGATTTATAATATCCGGGCTATTGATTTTTAAACTTTCTTCATTAAATTCTATTATTGAAGTATTTTTCATAAAAGTTTCAACCCCCAAAGAACCGCTGAATCTAGAATTTCCTGATGTGGGTAAAGTATGATTTGGTCCAGCAAGATAATCTCCAACAGCTTCTGGTGTCCATTTCCCCAAAAATATCGCTCCTGCATTATCTATATCTGCAAGAATTTTTTTTGAATTTATAGTAAGAATTTCTAGGTGTTCAGGGGCAAAGTTATTACTTAGTTCAACACATGATTCATAATTCTCACAAATCACAATTAACCCCCAATTTTTAATTGATTGCATGCAAATTTCTTTTCTTGGATGATCATCTATTTTTTTATAAAGTTCTTCTAAAACTTCTTGTGCCTGATTTTTTGATGTAGTTAGAAGGATTGATGAAGCTAAAGGATCATGTTCTGCTTGGGCTAGTAGATCAGACGCTATATAAGTGCTTTGAGCTGTTTCATCTGCAATGATTAATATTTCACTTGGACCAGCTAAAGAATCAATCCCTGTAGAACCATAAATAAGTTTTTTCGCAGTTGTAACATAAATATTCCCTGGACCTGAAATAACATCAACTTTATTGATTTGATTTGTGCCAAAGGCTAAAGCACCAATTGCTTGAGCTCCTCCAATTCTAAATACTTTATTGATTCCTGATAAGTGAGCTGCTGCTAAAACAGTTTTGTTTATTTCTCCTTCTTTATTCCCAGGAGATACCATTATAGTTTCCTTAACTCCTGCTACTTTCGCAGGTATTGCATTCATTAATACAGTGCTTGGATAAGCAGCTCTGCCTCCAGGAATATAAATACCTGCATTTTTAACTGGTCGCCATCTTCTTTGGACTGTATCACCATATTCACCTTTTATTGTAAAAGATTTAGGAATTTCTTTTTCATGGAATTTTTGTATTCTTTTATGAGCTACCTCAAGAGAGCGCTTCAAATTGTTATCAATTTCATTCCATGCATTTTTTATTTGGTTCGAACTTACTTGCATAGGTTCAGGGTTGAAACCATCAAATTTTTTGGTATATTTTTTTACTGCTGTATCTCCATAATTTTTTACTTCTTGAAGAATTTCTTCGACTATTGCATTTATTTTGTGGTTGTTTTCTGAGTTAGTTCGAGTGGAAATCCTTTTTAATTCTTGGATAGCATCTTCTTTATTATTTATGATCTTCATATTCTTAATTTTTCAAATTGAAAGGCTCAAACCCAAATTAATAACTTTCTAAATTATATATGATTGATTAGTAGTCGATTTATTTGTTATGATAAGTATCTTCTATTTATATACCCTCTGTGGCCAATAACAAATCAGCAAAAAAGAGAATACAAATTGCCGAAAGAAATCGTTTAATGAATAAGTCGTATAAATCTACTGTTAGGACTTTAACTAAAAAAACCTTAGAAAATTGCGAAAAATATAAAAAAAACCCAAATGAAGATAATAAGAATTTAGTTAAGACAAGCCTTAATAAAGCTTTTAGTTTAATCGATAAAGCAGTTAAAAAAAATGTTCTTCACAAGAATAATGGCGCTAATAGAAAATCAAAAATTAACAATTTTGTAAAAACTACTCTTACCACAAAGTAAATAGGTAGTTCCTAATTATGAGCGATATAAAACTCATAGACTCACACTGTCATTTAATATTTGAAAATTTTGAGAAAGATCTTGAAGAGGTTATTTTAAGATTGCGTTCAAGAGGTGTAAAAAAATTAGTGCATGCTTGTTGTGAATTATCAGAAATCCCAAAGTTGAAAAAAATATCTCATGAATTTAATGAAATTTACTATTCAGTTGGTTTGCATCCGTTAGAGGCAAAAAAGTGGGAAGAAAGCTCAAAATCTCTCTTAAGAAAATCAGCTCAAGAAGATAAGAGAGTTGTAGCTATTGGCGAATTAGGCTTGGATTTTTTTAAGAATGAAAATAAAACTCAGCAAATTGAAGCACTTATTCCTCAAATGGAGTTAGCTTATGAACTTAAATTGCCTGTAATTATTCACTGTAGAGATGCTGCAAATGAAATGATTGAGATATGTAGTGATCTCTCTAAAAAAGGAAAATGCCCTGATGGCGTACTTCATTGTTGGACAGGAACCCGAGAAGAAATGCAGCAATTCTTGGATCTTGGATTTTACATAAGTTTTAGTGGAATAGTAACTTTCCCAAAAGCACATAAAATTCATGAGTGTGCCAAATTAGTCCCAAATAATAAATACCTTATTGAAACTGACTCACCATTTTTAGCTCCTGTACCTCACAGAGGTAAAAGGAATGAACCTGCATTTGTTGAAAATGTTGCCAATTTTATGGCAGATTTAAGATCTACTGAATTAATCACAATTGCTAAAGAGTCTTCTAAGAATGCTGAAGATTTGTTTAAATTTGACTTGTTATTTTGACGTAGCAGCTGTTATTATTAAAAATTACTGGAAATTTTTCTTAATTTTTTAGCTTTAACGCACTCCAATTAATGATTATCAGTATTAGACAAATTCTAATTATTGTTTATTGAATTGATTTTTTGTTGAAATCGACATTTAATGGTCGATCTCATATTGAGTGAAAAGTTAAAGAACTAAATATTGAGTAGATTAAAAGTAAATAGTAAATCTCACAAAATCGCAGGTTTTCTTGGATGAGCAGTAGCGCTTTACAGGTAGCAAAAACAGCTACTTATCTACCAGATTTAGTTGAAGTACAAAGAGCAAGCTTTAAATGGTTTTTGGAAAAGGGTTTAATAGAAGAACTACAAAATTTTTCTCCTATTTCTGATTACACAGGTAAATTAGAATTACATTTTATCGGTGAGGAGTACAGGTTAAAAAGACCTAGACATGATGTTGAGGAAGCTAAGAGAAGAGATGCTACATTCGCATCTCAGATGTATGTAACTTGCAGGTTAATCAATAAAGAGACAGGGGAAATTAAAGAACAAGAGGTATTTATTGGCGAATTACCATTAATGACTGAAAGAGGAACTTTTATCATTAATGGCGCCGAAAGAGTTATTGTTAATCAAATTGTTCGAAGTCCCGGAGTCTATTTCAAAGATGAACTGGATAAAAATGGTCGAAGAACTTACAACGCTAACGTTATTCCTAATAGAGGTGCATGGTTAAAATTTGAGACCGACAAAAATAATTTACTTTATGTGAGAGTTGATAAAACTAGAAAAATTAATGCTCATGTTCTTATGAGAGCAATGGGTCTTTCAGATAATGATGTGGTTGATAAACTTAGGCATCCTGAATTTTATCAAAACTCAATTGATTCAGCTAACGACGAGGGTATAAATTCAGAAGATCAGGCATTACTTGAGCTGTATAAGAAGCTTCGTCCTGGTGAACCGCCCTCTGTGTCTGGTGGACAACAACTATTAAATAGTAGATTTTTTGATCCTAAAAGATATGATTTAGGCCGAGTTGGTAGATATAAAATAAATAAAAAATTGAGACTAACCGTACCAGACGATGTGAGAACACTTACCCATGAAGATGTTCTATCTACCATTGATTATTTAATTAACCTAGAATTGGATATTGGTGGAGCTAGTTTGGATGATATTGACCATCTTGGTAATCGAAGGGTTAGATCTGTAGGAGAACTTCTTCAAAATCAAGTCAGGGTTGGGCTTAATCGGTTAGAGAGAATTATCAAAGAAAGAATGACTGTAGGAGAAACAGATTCTTTAACTCCTGCTCAACTAGTCAATCCAAAACCTTTGGTCGCTGCTATAAAGGAATTTTTTGGTTCCAGTCAATTAAGTCAGTTCATGGATCAAACTAATCCTTTAGCTGAATTAACACATAAAAGAAGAATCTCTGCATTAGGTCCAGGAGGTTTAACTAGAGAAAGAGCAGGCTTTGCGGTAAGAGATATACACCCTTCACATTACGGTAGATTATGCCCAATCGAGACTCCTGAAGGTCCTAATGCAGGACTTATAAATTCTTTAGCTACCCACGCAAGAGTTAATGAGTATGGTTTTATTGAAACACCTTTTTGGGAAGTTAAAAACGGTAAAGTTAATAAAGAAGGTAATCCTGTTTATCTTTCTGCTGATTTAGAAGATGAGTGTAGAGTGGCTCCAGGTGACGTCGCAACTGATAAGGATGGCAATATAATTGCAGATTTAATACCAGTAAGATATAGACAGGATTTTGAAAAAGTACCTCCTCATCAAGTTGATTACGTTCAGCTTTCTCCTGTTCAGGTAATTTCAGTTGCTACTTCACTTATTCCTTTCTTGGAACATGATGATGCTAATAGAGCTCTTATGGGATCGAATATGCAACGCCAAGCGGTTCCATTGCTCAGGCCAGAACGGCCTTTAGTTGGTACAGGTTTAGAATCTCAAGTTGCTAGAGATTCGGGTATGGTTCCCATAACAAAAGTTAATGGAACTGTATCTTACGTAGACGCTAATGAGATTGTCGTTAAAGACGATCATGGCAATGAACATTTTCATTATCTTCAGAAATATCAAAGATCAAATCAAGATACTTGCCTCAACCAAAGACCCATAGTGAAAATTGGAGATAAAGTGATATCGGGTCAGGTTTTAGCAGATGGATCTGCATGTGAAGGTGGTGAAATAGCCCTTGGCCAAAACGTTTTAATTGCTTACATGCCATGGGAGGGGTACAACTACGAAGATGCGATACTTGTAAGCGAGAGGATGGTAACTGATGATTTATATACTTCAGTACATATTGAAAAATATGAAATTGAAGCAAGACAAACGAAGCTAGGACCTGAAGAAATTACGAGAGAGATTCCTAACATCTCGGAAGAAAGCTTGAATAATCTTGATGAGATGGGAATTATTAGGATTGGTGCTTTTGTTGAGAGTGGAGATATCCTTGTAGGAAAGGTGACACCTAAAGGTGAATCAGATCAACCACCTGAAGAAAAACTGTTAAGAGCTATTTTCGGTGAAAAGGCTCGAGATGTGAGAGACAATTCCCTTAGGGTACCCAAAACTGAAAAGGGAAGAGTTTTAGATGTTCGCATTTACACTAGAGAACAAGGAGATGAATTACCTCCAGGGGCCAACATGGTTGTTAGAGTGTATGTGGCTCAGAGAAGGAAAATTCAAGTAGGCGATAAAATGGCTGGAAGGCATGGAAATAAAGGGATTATTAGCAGAATTTTACCAAGAGAAGATATGCCTTATTTACCTGATGGAACGCCAGTAGATATAGTTCTTAACCCTTTAGGAGTTCCAAGTAGGATGAATGTAGGTCAAGTTTTTGAATTATTGATGGGTTGGGCAGCTGCCAACTTAAATTGCAGGGTTAAAGTTGTTCCATTTGATGAAATGTATGGAGCTGAAAAGTCACATCAAACTGTTCAAGCATTTTTAGAGGAAGCTTCAAAACAGCCAGGTAAAGCATGGGTTTACAATCCTGAGGATCCTGGAAAGTTATTACTTAAAGATGGCAGAACAGGGGAACCCTTCGATCAGCCAGTTGCTGTCGGATACTCTCACTTCCTCAAATTAGTTCATTTGGTGGATGATAAAATTCATGCTAGATCTACTGGTCCTTACTCTTTAGTTACACAGCAACCATTGGGTGGTAAAGCACAACAAGGTGGACAAAGGCTTGGAGAAATGGAAGTATGGGCTCTTGAAGCTTATGGAGCTGCTTATACTCTTCAGGAATTGTTAACAGTTAAATCTGATGACATGCAAGGAAGAAATGAAGCTCTTAATGCGATCGTAAAAGGTAAACCGATCCCAAGGCCAGGTACTCCTGAGTCATTTAAAGTTCTTATGAGGGAATTACAATCTCTAGGCTTGGATATAGGGGTTTATACAGATGAAGGAAAAGAGGTAGATTTAATGCAAGATATCAATCCGAGAAGAAATACTCCATCAAGGCCTACTTACGAATCACTAGGAACCTCTGAATATGAGGAAGATTAAAAACTTAATTAAAACTCTTTAATTTAAATTCGCCAAAAATGACAAACAGCAACTTAAGAACTGAAAATCACTTTGATTACGTCAAAATTTCAATAGCTTCTCCACAAAGAATAATGGATTGGGGTCAGAGGACATTGCCCAATGGACAAGTTGTTGGTGAAGTTACTAAACCTGAAACTATCAATTACAGGACACTTAAACCAGAAATGGACGGATTGTTTTGTGAAAAGATTTTTGGGCCATCTAAAGATTGGGAATGCCATTGCGGGAAATACAAAAGGGTAAGACATCGCGGCATCGTTTGTGAGAGATGTGGGGTTGAAGTAACTGAAAGTAGAGTAAGAAGACATAGGATGGGTTATATAAAACTCGCTGCGCCAGTTTCCCATGTTTGGTATTTGAAAGGAATTCCTAGTTACGTTGCAATACTTTTGGATATTCCGCTTAGGGATGTAGAACAAATAGTTTATTTTAATTGTTATGTCGTTTTAGATCCAGGTGATCATAAAGAACTTAAATATAAGCAATTACTCACTGAGGATGAGTGGCTTGAAATTGAAGATGAAATTTATGCGGAAGATTCAACTATAGAGAATGAACCTTTTGTTGGAATTGGTGCTGAGGCACTGAAGCAATTACTAGAGGACCTTGATTTACATCAGATTGCTGAGGAGCTTAGAGAAGAAATTACTAATAGCAAAGGGCAAAAGAGGGCAAAACTTATAAAAAGGATAAGAGTTATTGATAATTTTATTGCCACTAATGCAAAACCAGAATGGATGGTTTTAGATGCAATCCCAGTTATACCTCCTGATCTTAGACCTATGGTTCAGCTTGATGGGGGGAGATTTGCAACTTCAGATTTAAACGACTTATATAGAAGAGTTATAAATAGAAATAATAGACTAGCCAGGCTTCAAGAAATTTTAGCTCCTGAAATCATAGTAAGAAATGAAAAAAGAATGCTTCAGGAGGCCGTTGATGCACTTATAGATAATGGTAGGAGAGGAAGGACTGTTGTTGGAGCAAATAATAGAGCTCTAAAGTCCCTAAGTGACATAATTGAAGGAAAACAAGGAAGATTCAGACAGAATCTTCTTGGAAAACGTGTTGACTATTCAGGGAGATCTGTAATAGTTGTGGGTCCTAAATTAAAAATGCATCAGTGTGGACTCCCAAAAGAAATGGCGATAGAGCTCTTTCAACCTTTTGTAATTCATAGATTAATACGACAAAATATTGTGAATAATATTAAAGCTGCAAAAAAATTAATACAAAAAGCCGATGACGAAGTTATGCAGGTCCTTCAGGAAGTTATTGAAGGCCATCCAATTCTCTTAAATAGAGCCCCTACTCTGCATCGTTTGGGAATTCAAGCTTTTGAACCGAAATTAGTTGGAGGTAGAGCAATACAACTTCACCCTTTAGTTTGTCCCGCTTTCAATGCTGACTTTGATGGAGATCAAATGGCAGTTCATGTTCCCTTAGCTCTTGAGGCACAAACCGAAGCACGCATGCTTATGCTAGCCAGTAATAATATTCTTTCTCCTGCCACTGGGGAACCTATTGTGACTCCATCACAAGATATGGTTTTGGGATCTTATTATCTAACAGCTTTGCAACCGAATTATCAAAAACCAGAATTCGGAGATAATAAGACTACTTTTGCTTCATTAGAAGATGTTATTTTTGCTTTTGAAGATAAAAGACTCAGCCTTCATGAATGGATCTGGGTTAGATTTAATGGAGAAGTTGAAGATGAAGACGAAATGCTTAGCCCACAAAAAACTAAAGAGCTAGAAGATGGCTCAAGATTAGAAATCTGGAATTTAAGAAGGGACAGATTTGGCTCTGATAATAATTTAATAAGTAGATTTGTACTGACAACTGTTGGGAGAGTAGTTATGAACTATACCATCATCGATTCTGTTTCTAAAACGTAATCTTTAAAAACTTTTTTCATTTATTTAAAAATCATGACTTCATCTAAACCTAAAAAAACATCTAGAGTACGTAAAACCACTAAAAACTCAAAAAAGAACAATCCAGTTACAATGCCTGCTCTTGCCAAAACGCCTCCATCTTTTAAGAATAAGGTAGTTGATAAGAAAGCCTTAAAAAATTTAGTATCTTGGGCTTATAAAACTCATGGAACTGCTATAACTGCAGCCATGGCTGATAATCTTAAAGACTTAGGATTTAAATATGCTACCCAAGCTGCTGTCTCTATTTCAGTAGATGACTTAAAAGTTCCTGATGCTAAACAAGATTTAATAGGGCAAGCTGAAGAGCAAATATCTGCTACAGAAGAATGCTATAGACTTGGTGAAATTACCGAAGTTGAAAGGCATACAAAAGTTATAGATACCTGGACTGAAACTAATGAAAGATTGGTAGATGCTGTAAAGAATAATTTTAATCAAAATGATCCTTTGAATTCCGTTTGGATGATGGCTAATTCAGGAGCAAGGGGTAACATGTCTCAGGTAAGGCAACTTGTTGGTATGAGGGGATTGATGGCTAATCCTCAAGGAGAAATCATTGACCTTCCCATAAGAACCAATTTTAGAGAAGGATTAACAGTTACTGAATATGTAATTTCTTCTTATGGAGCGAGGAAAGGTTTGGTGGATACTGCTCTAAGAACAGCGGATTCTGGTTATTTGACTCGAAGATTAGTTGATGTCGCTCAAGATGTAATTGTTAGAGAAGAAGATTGTGGAACAGAACGATCAATAGTTGTTGAAGCTGAAGATGGGAAATTTGGAGCAAGGCTTCTTGGTAGGCTTACCGCTGAGGATGTTTTGGATGCCGAAGAAAACCTTCTTGTTCCTCAAAACACTGCAATAGATCCTGCATTATCAGGAGAAATTGAAAAAGCATCCATTAATAAAGTAAAAATCAGATCCCCATTAACGTGTGAAGCTAATAGATCGGTTTGTAGGAGGTGTTACGGATGGGCATTGGCTCATAATCATTTAGTTGATTTAGGTGAGGCAGTTGGAATTATTGCTGCTCAATCAATTGGCGAGCCAGGAACTCAATTGACAATGAGAACTTTCCATACTGGAGGTGTATCGACTGCTGAAAGTGGAGTAGTAAGATCAAAAATTTCTGGTAAAGTTGAATTTAGTTCAAAAGCAAAGATTAGAGGTTATAGAACCCCTCATGGCGTAGAAGCTAAACAAGCGGAAGTTGATTTCATACTAAAAATAGTTCCTCAAGGAAATAATTCTGGCAAAGCTCAGAAAATTGAAGTTTCTAGCGGATCGCTTCTATTTGTAGATGATGGTGAAGAAATTAATTCTGATATAACTGTTGCTCAGATTACTGCTGGAGCAGTGAAAAAGAGTGTAGAAAAAGCAACAAAAGATGTCATCTGTGATTTGGCTGGTCAAGTTAGATACGATAAAGTTATTCAACCAAAAGAGGTAACGGATAGACAGGGTAATATTACCTTAAAAGCTCAAAGATTGGGCAGATTATGGGTTTTAGCTGGAGATGTTTATAACTTACCCCCTAATGCAAGACCTGTTATTTCATCTGGAAAATCTGTAGATGAAGGAACTGTTTTAGCAGAAGCGAGTCAATCAAGCGAGTTTGGAGGACAAGTTCGATTAAGAGAATCAATAGGAGATTCAAGAGAAGTTCAGATTGTGACCACATCAATGTCTTTAACTAATTTCAAATTAATTGAAGAATCTACTCACTCAGGTCAAATATATAATTTGGAGTCTATTGATGGTATATCCTATCGTTTGAATATTTCCCCCGGAAGTAAAATCAGTAATGGTGAGGTAATAGCAGATCTAACGGATGAAAGGTTCCGTACAAAAACTGGTGGCCTAGTCAAATATGCACCAGGATTAAGTGTCAAAAAAGCAAGATCATCTAAAAATGGTTTTGAAGTAAGTCAAGGAGGTACATTGCTCTGGATTCCTCAAGAAACACATGAAATTAATAAGGACATATCCCTTTTAATGATCGAAGATATGAAATGGATTGAAGCTGGTACAGAAGTTGTAAAAGATATTTTTAGTCAAACATCAGGAATTGTTACTGTTACACAAAAAAATGATATCCTTCGTGAAATAACTATAAGAAATGGAACTTTTCATGAGTGTGATGATGAAGAAGTTTTAAATAGATTTACAGAAGAAGGAAATCTTGTAAATCCAGGTGAAAAGATTTTAGATGGTGTTGATAATAAAGAAATTCTATTTGTTCAAAAATTAGAAACACCCAAATGTCGAGGATTGTTATTAAGAACTGTTGAAGAATTTACTATCCCTGACCAAGCGGAATTACCCCAACTTGCACATGTTAAGCAGGAAAAAGGACCATATCTAGGCTTAAAAGCTATCCAAAGGCTTACCTATAAAGACGGTGAATTGATAAAATCAGTTGAAGGAGTTGAATTACTTAGAACACATTTAAGCATTGAAAGCTTTGATGCTACTCCTCAAATGACCATTGACGTAGAGTCTATTGAAGATAAAAATGATTCATCAATTAATAGATTAAATTTAGTAATTTTGGAGTCTATTCTTGTAAGAAGAGACACTATATCTGACTCTAGTCATGGCTCAACACATACAGAACTACAAGTTAATGATAACCAATTAGTAAAAGCAGGAGATGTAATTTCTACTACTCAAATTCTTTGTAAAGAGAAGGGATTGGTTCAATTGCCAAATGTTGTTGACGATGAGCCCATAAGAAGGTTAATTGTCGAAAGACAGGAAGATAAAATTAAAATTAAAATTAGTGATAAAGCATTAGTTAAAGTCGGAGATCGCGTAGTTGATGGTGATCCTATTAGTAAGTCTATAAAATCAACTTTTTGCGGAGAAATAGAAGAAGTTTCTAATAGTTCAGTAACCTTAAGATATGGGAGGCCTTATATGGTTTCTCCTGATTCAGTTTTACATGTAAAAGACGGAGATTTAGTACTTAGGGGAGATGGTTTAGCTTTACTTGTTTTTGAAAGGCAGAAAACTGGAGACATTGTACAAGGATTGCCTCGCATTGAAGAGTTATTAGAAGCTAGGAGACCCCGAGATGCTGCAATTTTATGTAAAAAATCAGGAATCGTTCAGATAAAACAAGGTAATGATGAAGAATCAGTTTCTTTGTCGGTTATTGAAAAAGATGATTTAGTTAATGAATATCAGCTATTAGTTGGAAAAAATCTAATGGTTAGTGATGGACAACAAGTTGCAGGTGGAGAACCTTTAACAGATGGTCCACTTAATCCGCATGAACTATTAGATTGCTATTTTAATGATTTAAAAGATCAAAAGCCCCTTTTGGATGCTGCTCGAGAATCTATATCAAAACTACAAAGAAGTATGGTAAGTGAGGTGCAGAATGTTTATAAGTCACAGGGTGTAGCAATCGATGACAAGCATATTGAAGTTATTGTTAGACAGATGACAAGTAAAGTCCGTATAGAAGATGCTGGGGATACTACTCTTTTGCCCGGTGAACTCATAGAGTTGAGGCAAGTGGAAGATACAAACCAAGCAATGGCAATTACAGGAGGAGCTCCAGCAGAATTTACTCCTGTTTTGTTGGGTATTACCAAAGCCTCCCTCAATACAGATAGCTTTATTTCCGCAGCATCGTTCCAAGAAACAACAAGGGTTCTTACAGAAGCTGCAATTGAAGGTAAATCTGATTGGTTAAGAGGTTTAAAAGAAAATGTTATTATCGGTAGATTAATCCCTGCAGGCACTGGTTTTAGCGGATTTGTGGAGGAATTATCCTCAGAGGCTGGACCTCATCCCGATATCCTTGCAGAAGAGTCTGGTGGGTACAGAAGAGCACAGAACTTAAGGCCAGATTATACGGTTGATATGCCACAATCACCTGCTGTAAGCTCTAGTGCAATACTTGATGATCCTAGTGATGAAGATTTGGAGACAACTAGAAACAGACATGGAATCGATCCTTCTTCTAGTAATTTCGCGGCTTTCGCAAGGCCTAATGCTGAAAATCAATTTTCTGAAGATCAATTACCAGATCCTGCCGCATTGGAGGGATTGCAGGAGGAGGGTCTTCTTTCTGATGAATAAATATTATCTATTATTATTTTTAGTGACTAGAATGGATTTTTTAAATTTGTAAGTAATGATTAAGCCAGACATTGTACCCAAAAGAAAATTACCCCGTTATGGATTCCATTTTTATAATGAAAGACTGAATGGAAGAATGGCTATGATTGGTTTTATTGCCCTTATTCTTACAGAATTCTTTTTAAAACATGGTTTGCTGTTATGGTGAAAACTGTTTTAAATAAAGACTATTAAAATTGAAAAATCTTCTTGGAAGTAGTATTAATGATTTAGAAAATGTAGCTTTAGATTATGGGCAGGCTGCTTTCAGGGGTCGCCAAATCTATAACTGGATTTATAACTATAGAAATAAGAACAAAAATATTGATCAAATAGAAGTTTTACCTTTAGATTTTAGAGAGAAGTTAAAGGTTGATGGTTTTAAGGTTAGTGAGCTGGTTATTAAAGAAAGAAACTTAGCTAACGATGGTACTTTAAAGTTGTTACTTTCTACAGAAGATAATGAAAGTATTGAGTGCGTTGGTATACCAACTGAAAAAAGATTAACTGCTTGTCTTTCTAGTCAAGTTGGTTGTCCAATGGACTGCAAATTTTGTGCAACTGGTAAGGAAGGTTTGAAGAGATCTTTAAAAGCAAGTGAAATTTTAGATCAAATTTTATTTATCGAATATGAAATGAACAGAAAAGTGACTAATATTGTTTTCATGGGTATGGGTGAGCCCTTATTGAATATTGATGAATTACTTTTGTCAATTAGATCTATAAATAATGATTTTCAGATCAGTCAGAGAAAGATAACTGTAAGCACAGTAGCTATTCCAAAAATGATAAGTAAATTATCAGCAAAATCTTTTCAGATTTTGAGTAATTGTCAATTTACATTAGCAATTAGCCTACATGCTTCAAATCAAAAAACAAGAGAGACCATAATACCAAGTGCAAAAAACTATGAAATCAAAAATATAATCGAAGACTGTAAGACATTCGTAAGAGAAACTGGTCGAAGGGTAAGTTTTGAATATCTAATGCTAAGTGGGGTAAATGATAAATTAGAACATGCTTGTGAATTGAGTAATTTGCTGAAAGGTTTTCAATGTCATGTAAATTTAATCCAGTATAACCAAATTGACGAGGTTGAATTTCAACGAACCTCTTTAAAAAATCTTCAATTATTCCAATCTAGACTTGTTAACAATGGCATCGCTGTTAGCTTGCGAAAAAGCAGAGGTCTAGATAAAAATGCTGCATGTGGTCAGCTAAGACAAAATGCAAAAAGTAAATAGTATTATCTAATAAAAATTTTTTAAAAGTCTCTTAAACAGGTTATTATTGTGTTAATTAATCTTAAATCTTTGAGTTTTATTAAAACAAAAATTTTACCTTTCGCTATCGTCTCACTTTTTGGGATTGCCTTCTTTGCGGTTAGTGCAAGAATTTGGTTGCCTGGAGATATGATGTCTCCTGCTCCCATAAATTAATATTTTAAGTTTTTCAAAATGACAAAAAATAATGATTCTAATAAAGAAAGCTTAGTTGATATCGCTGTTGATCCAGATGTTTTGGCAAGAGAATTGGCTTTAGAGATTGAAATAGATCCTTTAGAACAAATTGATGAAGATGCTTTTTCAAAAAATTTAAATATTAGTCAAGAGTGTGATGCAGCTTTGAATTTGCTCAAAGGTAATAGAGAAGAGCGAATACAAGGCTTACGAATATTTTGTGAGTATAGAGATCAAAGATCTTTTCCCCTTTTATTACCATTGCTTGATCAACCTTGCCCTGTTGAAAGAATGAGTGTTGTATATGCTTTAGGTCGTAATCCATGTCCTAGTGCAGTCCAGAAACTTGTCAGTCTTTTGAAGACAGATGATAATGCTTATGTCAGAAGAGCAACTGCATGGAGCTTAGCTAATTATGATAACCAAATTGTTTTAGAACCATTAATAAATGCTTTAAAGAATGATGTGGCTGCAGTAAGGTTATGGTCATCAAGTTCCTTAGCTGAAATTGGAAATGTTTCTTTTGAGAACGCTCAATTAGCAGCAGAACAACTTTTAATAAGTTTAAAGATAGATAATGAACCAGGTGTAAGAAGTAATTGTATTTGGTCATTGTGTAGGTTGTACGAAAAATTAAACAATACATTCCAAGAAAGTTTTGTTGATGAATGTACTAAGATAGCTCTCTTCGATAAAGAACCATCCGTTATGGAAGAAGCAAAAACTGCCCTTGATTCAATGGGGATGCAAGGTTTTTATAATTAAAAATCTTAATTTTTTAGAAGAACACTAGATAACAAATTAATTTATCAGATATTCAATATAAAAATTAAAATTAATTAACTTGTACCAACTGAAACAAAATATTTTCGTTATTCTATATAAAGTAAAAGTACTTAGTACTTGAATTTAATGCCTCAAAAAACATTGAGATTCAAAATTCATCAAGACGGAAAAGTTGAAGAGACTGTTGAGGGATTTATTGGTAATTCATGCAATGAAGCTACAAAAAATCTCGAAGACGCTCTCGGTAAAGTAACAGTTAAGAATAAAACTTCTGATGCTTTCATCTCTAATCAAAGTGAAAACTCAACACAATTAAATAACGAATCTAATGTCTCATTTTAGTACAATTAAAACTCAGCTCAAAGAAGTAGAGCCATTAATTAAGGCTTTAAATTATTTCGGTTATAGTATCAACCAAGAAAAAAAGTTTGTGAAAGGATATAAAGGTCAATTCACACCCGTTGATATAAGTATGAATTTACCTGGTGATACACAAGTTGGATTTAAATGGGACAACAATTCTAATTCATATGAATTAGTTACTGACCTTGATCTATGGAAATTTGAGATTCCAGTAGAAAGATTTATCTCAAAAGTTACACAAATGTATGCTTACCAAACAATCATTTCTAAAACGCAAGAAGATGGATATCAAATCGTAGAGGAAAAAAATAAAAATGATGGTTCTATTGAATTGGTCTTAACCAAGTGGGAAAACTAATGTCAAGATATGGATTTTACGGATCCATTTCATAATAATGAAGAAAATATTGAGATTTCAGGCTATGAGCCAGTTTTGGGTGGTCAGTTAGCCGAAAGAGCAGTTTGGGTTGATGAAGCAAAGTGTATTGGTTGTCAGTACTGTGTTCACGTCGCTTCGAATACTTTCACTGTTGATGAATTTCATGGTAGAAGTCGAGCTATTAGGCAAGATGGAGATAGTTCTGATGTCATACAAGAAGCAATAGATACATGCCCTGTTGATTGTATTCATTGGGTCAAATTTGAAGAATTAGATGATTTAGAGAATAGTCTCGATAGGGATATGTTTCAAACATTTGGAAAGCCACCGAGAATGAATAAGCACTAATATCAAAAAGATGCAATATCGTAGATTTGGTAGAACCAATCTGAAGATTCCTGTTTTATCTTTAGGTGGTATGAGATTTCAAAAAAGTTGGGATCAATTAGATTTTTCTGAGGTTTCATACGAAGAACAAAATAAAGTAGAAAATATATTAGATCTTGCATCACAATATGGCTTAAGTCATGTAGAAACCGCCAAGTACTATGGAACTTCTGAGGTGCAATTAGGGATGTGTTTTAAGAATACTAAGAAAATCCCAAATATAATCCAAACAAAGATTCCACCAAATAGTGATCCGGAAATTTTTGAGCGAGATGTATTATCTAGCATTGAAAAATTGAAAGTTAAAAAAATTGATTTGTTAGCAATACATGGTATTAATACTGCTGAACATTTACATCAGGCTATTCGAGATGGAGGTTGCATTGATATTTTGAGGAATTTTCAAAAAGAAAATTTAATTGGATCTATTGGATTTTCAACGCATGGAAAATCTTCACTTATTGAAAAGGCCATATCAACAAACTTATTTGATTATGTAAATTTGCACTGGTATTTCATTAATCAGGAAAATACAAAGGTTATTAATTTAGCCAATAAGCATGATCTTGGGGTTTTCATAATAAGTCCCACTGATAAAGGGGGACATCTTCATACACCCTCAAGAAAAATGTTGGAATTTTGTAAACCACTTCATCCTATAGTTTTTAATGATCTTTTTTGCTTAAGAAATAAAAATGTCCATACTTTGAGTGTCGGTATTGCAAAAGAGACAGATTTTGCTCTGCATTTAGAAGCTATCGCATTGTTATCAGAATCTGAGAAGTATGTGCCTAAGATAATTAACAAATTAAGGCAGGAATCAGTTAATTCCTTAGGTTTAGAGTGGCATCAAAATTGGAATAGAAATTTACCAAGTTGGGAATATACTCCGGGAAATATTAATATTCCTGTTCTGCTTTGGCTTTCAAATTTAATTGATTGGTTGGGTATGGAAGGCTATGCAAGAGCCAGATATCAATTACTTGGTAATGGAAGCCACTGGTTCCCAGGATTCAACGCGAATTTACTAGATGTAGATGTTTCTGAAGGGCAATTATTGAAAGTATTAGAAGATCATATAAATCCAAAAAAAGTTATAAAAAAATTGAGAAATTTAAAAGAAAAGTTTGGAGATAAGAATGCTAAAAGATTATCAAGAAAATAATTTCATAATGGATTTTTTTCAGGTTTGCCAACTTTTCTTGGGTAAATTTCAGGACAAAAATTCTTTGATTGAATAAGAATAATATTTCGGGTTCCTTTATTTCTTGGTAATAGTATCTCTTTTTTATCTTTAACTTTCCCTTCTAATATTTCTAAAGTTTTATCTAGATTTTTGCTTTCTTGATTCGTCCATTTGCCACAATATAAAACTCCAAACCCTTCTTTTTTTAACATTGGTAGTATATATTCTGAAACTGTTGATGGATTACTAACCGCTCTAGTTGTTGCAATATTAAAATTATTTCTCATTGACGATTGGTGGGCTAAATTCTCAACACGATCATTGATTACATGAATATTGTTTTTGAAATTGATCTGCTCAACTAAAATTTTTATTGCATCTGTTTTCTTTTTCAAAGAATCAATTAGGTATATCTCAGAATTAGGATGAGTTATTGCATAAGCTAAACCTGGGAAGCCACAGCCTGATCCAATATCTAAAAATTTTTTATTATCAAAATTAATATTCGTGAAAGCTTTGAATGGCCAAATGCTGTCAAAAACTTGAGATACCCAATAATCATCACCATCAGTTAATCTTGTGAGATTGGTCTTATTATTTAATTCTTTAATTTTAATTTGTAACTCTTGAAATAAATTTATTTCTTCTTCAGTTATTAAGGAAAGAATTTCTTCTGGAATGTTTTGTTTTTTCATTTCGTTTTAAATATGAATTTTAACCATCCATTAAATACATTCTATTTAGTAAAAATTTATTAGAATTACAATATTAATAAAAGATTATTTTGAAAGGGGAAACTTCCTATTACAAAATCTTAGGTGTAAATGAAAATGCATCCAATCATGAATTAAGAAAGGCATTTTGTAAACTTTCTATTGAGTTGCATCCCGATACAACTTCATTAGAAATAGACGTTGCTAAAAGTAAATTTCAAGAAGTTCTTGAAGCTTATGAACATCTAAATAATAGTAATTTAAGGAAAATATATGATGACAAACTAAAAGAAAACTCTAGGATTAAAAATAATACTAACGTTTTAAATAATTTAGTAATCGATTCTAATAATCAAAATTTAATAGGAAATAGAAGACCTTTTTCGAATGGAGAATTGTTTTCGTTGTTTCTTTTAATTATCATCATTTCTATAAGTTTAATTGGTTCAATTTTTATTGCTTCTTTTACTGGAAAAGAATTAGAGACAATGCCGCTATGGCTAATTAAATAATTTTTTAAAAAAGTCTGTGAATTCCTCTAAAAAACCTATCAATCAAAATTCACTGCAATCATTGGAATTGTGGCTAACTGATTTAGGTGCTGTGAAGGATATTAATAATCCATCTAAATGGTATCTGTTACTTTCAAATTGGAATGCAACTATTATTTTTGAACAAGAAGATTTAAGTGTTATATGGGAAAGTGAAGGACAAGAAACTAAAAGACTATTTTCCTACTGCATTAATAGAGAAGATGTGGAAAATGCAATACTGCAGGGACCTTAAATTTCTATCTAAAGATTTTCTAAGATTTGCCTTATTATCCAGTAACTTTTCCCCAATTGATCATCTGTTATACAGAGAGGCGGCAAGAGGTAAATAACATTCCCGAGGGGCCTAATGAATAAACCTTGCTCCATTGCAAGACTCTTTATTTCTTTCCCAATATTATTGAAATAACCTTTTTTGTTCCCAATATCTAAATCGAAGGCTGCAATTGTGCCGGATACCCTTACCTTCTTTATATAGGGTAAGTTTTTAAATTTAATTAGATGAGATAAATGTTTTTCTTCAAATGAAAGGTATTTTTGTGGTTCTTTTTCTAATAAATCAAGGCTAGCGTTTGCTGCCGCACAACCTAAAGGATTAGCAGTAAAACTATGTCCATGCCAAAAAGTTTTTCTTGGGGAATCATCAATAAAGGATTGAAAAATTTTTTCTTTACATAAAGTTATTCCCATCGGTAAAAATCCACCAGTTAAACCTTTTGAAATACTTATTAAATCAGGAACGATTTTTGCCTTTTGAAAAGCAAAAAGGGTCCCACATCTTCCAAACCCAGTCAATACTTCATCGGCAATTAACAAAGAATTACTTTTCTTTATAATTTCTGAAACTTTTTTGATAAACTGAGGCCTAACCATATTCATCCCTCCTGCTCCTTGTACAAGTGGCTCAAGGATAACTGCAACTGTGGGAGTTTTAAGTAGGGTTTCTAATTTTTGGATCGCCTTATTTTCTTTCTTTTCTACTTCTTCATCGTTCATCCAAGTTGAAGGCCATGGGACTCTTCTAACTGGGAACATAAGATTATCGAAATTCTCATTAAAAATATTTCTTTCACCTAAAGCCATCGCGCCAAATGTATCACCATGATAGGCGCCATCAAAAGCTACTATTTGAGTTCTTGTCTCTCCTCTATTTTGCCATGATTGGAAGGCAATTTTTAAAGCAACTTCCACTGCAGTAGAACCGTTATCAGAAAAGAATAATCTTTCTAGTTTTGTTAATTCACTAAGCCTTTCCGCTAATTTTTTTGCCTGTGGATGTAAGAAATCAGCAAATATAACTTGCTCAAGTTTTTTTGATTGATCAAAAATGGCATCCGCAATATATTCGTTACTATGACCATGAAGAGTTACCCACCAACTACTAATTGCATCTATTAGTTCTTTTTTAGGATCTTTAGTAAATAGGAGGGCATCTTTACCATGAGTTACTTCAATCTGAGGTTTGCTGTTATTGATTTGCGTAAAAGGTGGCCAAATATTTGGGTGCCAATCTTGATTTGGAGTTTTTGAATCCAAAGATTTCATTTAACTTATTTTTGAGTTTAATAGTGAGATCAACTTATTTTTGATGTCTAGTTCTTTCCATAGTATATCTAAATTATTTGAGTCCATTTTTTTGATGTAAGGAAATTCAGCAATTAAAGGAATACCACTAAAATCAACTAGAGTTTTTGGATTATCTAGGTGTTTTTCGCCATTGACTACTAAACCTAAAATCTCAATATTTCTTCGTTTTAAGGCCTCAATACTAAGCAGGGTATGGTTAAGAGTGCCAAGTGCGCTCTTACATACAAGTATTACCGGAAGATTCCATTCTTTTATTTGATCTATTTGCAAAAAATTGCGTGTTATTGGAACCATTAATCCACCTGCAGTTTCTATAATTAATGAGCCTCGCACTTTTGGTAATCTCAACTTGTCAAAGTTAATAGCTTTTTGATCTATTTCAGCAGCCCAATGAGGAGATAGAGGTTTTGTAAAGACATAAGCTTCTTTGATTATTTTCTCTTTACTTACTTGTGCAAGTTTTTCAACAGTTTGACTATCAGTTTGTGATTCAATCCCACTTTGAATAGGTTTCCAATAAAAGGAATTTAATCCTTTAACGAAAAAAGAGCTTATTAAAGTTTTCCCAATATCAGTATCTGTTCCACAAATTATAAATTTGAAAATATTTTTGTGACTACTCATAATTTCTTTATGATTTGAATCTCAATTTCCCATGAAAGGTTTACTGTATTATTGTAATTCTTTGGCCAAAACTTTTGAATTTCCTTTAACTCTCTCACTGTTTTGCGTTTACAATTTGTTGATTGTGCTCCTACATTTTTAATGCTTCTAAAAAGTTTATATACATCTTCAAAATTTTCAAGATAATTAAACTGTTTTGAATAATGTATTTCAGTTGATTTGAAATCTTTTAATAATTCTTTAGAGCAAAGGAATTTAAGACCACTATATTCAATATCAATTTTTTTGCAAGTATCTTTCCATTCAGGAAAACAATCTTTTGTTGGATATGAAATGATTAAAAAACCTCCAGTTGTTAATTTGCTAAACCAATTTTTTATTATCTTTTCTGGGTTGTTTAACCAATGTATGCAAAAGTTAGATGTTAATAGAGAACAGTTATTTATTTCAGAAGGTAAATCATTATTCAAATCCCATAAAATTTTTTTTCTAGATAATTTATTTTCAAGAAGCATTTTCTTGCTGAAATCAATTCTGGATACTTTTTGGGAAGAAATTTTTTCTATTTCATCTGCTAATAGGCCCGGTCCTGATCCTAGATCTATCCATTCACCTTTTTTTTGGGGATTTAATTCTTTGATAAGATGAACAATCTTTTTTGCAAAAAATTTCTGAATATTTGAATGCTCTAAATACCGATATGCAGCATCATTGAAATTATTTTGTATTTTCTCATTCCACTTTTTACTATCCATTTCAATCTTTAACTTTATTAACTAAGATCTTGTATAAATTTAAATTATTCAAGCAATGACCTTGTTGAGCTAATTTAATTAAAATTGGCTTCCTTTCAAGTGTTTTATTTAAAGAATCTAAAAAGTTATTATTTGATTCGTTGTCAAGAATCAAATCATTTTCTGATTTTATAAAAATAATTTTGCAATCTTTTCTTAAAAATGCTGGAAAATCTCTATTGATGTAAAGTTCTTTTAAATCACTTAAAAGAAGAGTTTTATTTAAACTCTCTAGACTTTTATAAAAGATATTTTTAAAACTATTATTTATATGATTTGGCATAAATGATCTATATATAAATTCCTTTAACATATCCTTAGGTTCATCTTTTATGATTTTTGTTTCCATTCTTTTTAGAGACCTCAAAATAAAGTTTCTTTTATTACCTAAAGGAAGAAAATTATTAAAAGAATTTATAAGAACAATATGAGTTGCTTCTTTTAAAATTTTTTTTGACATTATATGAAAACCAAATGAATGGCATAAAGTCATTCTGATTTCTTTTTTAGATTCGCTTTTAATCCATTTTGCTTGATAATTATTTGTTGAAAAATAGCCCCTTTCATTATCTTGCCAATGCCAATTATTATTTAAAAAATCAACTTTATAATCATCCCAGAAATATTTATTTAGTCCCCACCCATGTTGAGTAATAATTTGTTTCATTTAAATTCTTTTAATACTGCAATGAAATTATTTAGCAGATTAAAATCTAAGTTTCTTCGTATTGTTATTCTGATTCTTGACTGCCCCACTGGAACAGTTGGAGGTCTTATCGCAATTGCTAAAAACCCATTTTCTTCGAGATATTTTTGTAGATAGATTGCTTTCTCTTCTTGGCCAACAATAATTGATAAAATGTGAGAATCTCCCTGAACTGGAAAACTAAAATTTTTAATAATTTCATCTTTCCATACTTTCGCACAAGATAACAAATCATTACCCCATTCTTTATTTTCTAAAATTTTTTTTAAACCTTCTAGTGCCCCAGCAGCCAAAGATGGCGCAAGTGCAGTTGTATACCTAAATGCACCACTTGTTTGGATAAGATATTCTCCAATTTCTGAATTGGAAGCTATGAAAGCTCCACCGCTTCCAAATGCTTTGCCAAAAGTTCCAGTAATCATATCTATATCTGAACGACAATTAAAACTTAAACCCCTGCCTTCAGGGCCCAAGATCCCAATTGCATGGGCTTCGTCAACTAATAATCGAACACTATTTTTTTTGCAAATTTCCGTTATTTCTCTGAGCGGAGCAATTGATCCCTCCATGCTATAAAGAGATTCAACAACAACTAAAATGGAATTTTTTGTGGGGTTAGATTTAATAATCTTATCTTCTAAATCTTTTAAATTATTGTGTGAGAATCGAACTAGTTTTGCTTCAGCAGCTTTGACTCCAACCAATAAAGAGTTATGGATCAATTTATCTGCTATTACGATACTATTTCTGTTTGCTAAAGTCTGGATTGCGGCTATATTTGCTTGAAATCCGCTTGGGAAAAGTAATACTTTCTCTTGATCAAGCCACTTGGCAAGTTCTGTTTCTAATAATTTATGTATTGGTCTTGAACCTGTAATAAACCTAGAGCTTCCTGAACCAATGCCTTCTAACGAGCTTATTTCGTAAGCAGCTTTTATTAAATCTTTGTCCCTGCTTAATCCAAAATAATCATTACTGCATAAGTCTATAAGTTTTTTATTTTGTGAATTTAAACTTAGAAGTTCGAAGGATTTTTTACCTAAAGAAAATGTTTTTAATTTACGGATTCTATTTTTTGGAATTTTTACTTTTCTCATTTTGGCAAAATAAAATATAGTGGATTTAATTAAAAAGATTTAGATTTACTATTAAAGTTTGCAAGGTATTTTTTGTTTATTAATATCTATATAGATCATATATTAAGAAGTTAACTCATCCTCTCTTCAATCACAATTATTGCTTAATTTAGAGGAATATTTCCCCTTTCCGCTAGATGATTTCCAATTAGAAGCAATAGGAGCTATTAATAGCGGAAATTCTCTTGTTTTAACAGCACCAACAGGTTCGGGTAAAACATTGATAGGTGAATTTGCTATATATAGAGGCTTATCTCATGACAGCAGAGTTTTTTATACAACACCTTTAAAGGCCCTATCAAACCAAAAGTTTAGAGATTTTACTAATCAATATGGTGAGAATAAAGTTGGTCTTTTAACTGGAGATATAAGCATAAATAGAGAAGCACCAATTTTAGTCATGACGACTGAGATTTTTAGGAACATGCTTTATGGCGAATTTGATGAATTTGACGATCCCTTAGAAAATTTAGAATCTGTAATTCTTGATGAATGTCATTATATGAATGACCCCCAAAGAGGTACGGTTTGGGAGGAAACTATAATCCATTGCCCTACTAGAACTCAAATAATAGCTTTATCAGCAACAATAGCCAATGCAGATCAATTGCAAAATTGGATAGAAAAAGTTCATGGACCCACAGTACTAATTAATAGTGATAAGAGACCAGTCCCACTTGATTTTATTTTTTGTAGTGTTAAAGGCCTTCATCCACTTTTAAATAATAAAAGTAATGGAATTCATCCAAACTGTAAGATTTGGAGAGCTCCTAAAGGGCAGAAAATAAGAGGAAAAGTGGGCAGGATAATGCAACCAAAGTCTCCCTCAATTAGCTTTGTGATCTCGAAACTAGCTGAACGAAATATGTTGCCAGCTATTTATTTTATTTTTAGTAGAAGAGGATGTGACAAGGCTATTGAGAATATAAAGGATTTAACTTTAGTAAGTTATTCAGAAGCAAGTATGATATCCCAAAAATTAGAGTTTTATCTTAAAAATAATCAGGAAGCAATTAAAGATAAATCTCAATGCGAGGCATTAAAACGCGGAATTGCATCTCATCATGCTGGATTATTGCCTGCATGGAAAGAATTGGTTGAGGAATTATTTCAGCAAGGTTTATTAAAAGTTGTTTTTGCAACTGAAACTCTTGCTGCAGGAATAAATATGCCCGCAAGAACAACTGTTATTTCTTCTTTATCAAAAAGGACAGAAGATGGTCATAGATTATTATTTAGCAGTGAATTTTTGCAAATGTCAGGAAGAGCTGGAAGAAGAGGAAAAGATACTCAGGGATATGTTGTTACATTACAAACAAGATTCGAAGGTGCCAAAGAAGCAAGTGCACTGGCTATAAGCAAACCAAATGCTTTAGAAAGTAAATTCACTCCAAGCTATGGAATGGTACTTAATCTTTTACAAAGTTATACTTTAGAGAAGTCTAAAGAATTAATTAAAAGAAGTTTTGGTAGTTTTTTATATTTAGGTGAATCATCAGGTGAGAATATAATTCTTGAAAATTTAGATAAGGATTTAATTGAGTTAAAAAAAATTACATCTAACGTTTCATGGAAAGATTTTGATGCATACGAAAAGTTAAAAAATCGTCTTAAAGAGGAGAGAAGACTCTTAAAAATTTTAGAAAAACAATCAGCAGAAAAATTATCAGAAGAGATAACCAATGCACTTCCATATATTAAAGATGGAAGCTTAATTTCAATCAAAGCTCCCCAAATTAAAAGAAAAATTGTTCCAGGATTAATTTGTAAGAAAATATATGAATCCCAAAAAATTAAGAGTTTATTGTGTTTGACAATTGATAATTTATTTATTCTTATAAAACCCTCATACATAGTAAGTATTTTTAATGATTTGGATGTAATTGATGTCTTAGGACTTGAAGTGCCAAAGATGTATTTTTCTGGAGAGGTATTTAGGGGAGATGATATGTCGCAGTGTTATGCGGACCAAATTTTAGAAGTTTCTAAAAAAAATGATTTACAAACTCCACAATATGATTTGACAACGGAAGTTTTGGCACAAAAGCAACAAATTAATAATTTAGAAGAGACAGTTACTGATCATCCTGCACACAGATTTGGAGACTCCAAGAAATTAAAGAAATATAGAAAAAGAATTATTGATGTTGAAGAAGAAATAAATATTAGAAAAAAACTTCTTGAGGATAAAGAAAATCATAACTGGAGAACTTTTACTGATTTGATTAAAATTTTGAATCATTTTGGTTGTTTAAATGATTTGGATTTGACAGAAGTTGGACAAACAGTTGGTGCAATAAGAAGTGAAAATGAATTATGGATTGGTCTTGTTTTAGTTAGTGGTTATTTAGACGATTTAGATCCTCCTGAGTTAGCTGCAATTATTCAAGCTATATGTGTTGATGTAAGGAGGCCTAATCTTTGGTGTAATTTCAAGCCTTCTTTAAAGGTAATAGATGTTTTTAATGAATTAGATGGTTTAAGAAAATTAGTGTCTTTTCAACAAAATAAGTTTCATATCGAAATTCCTATCTATTTAGAAACAGAGTTGACTGGAATTATTTCTGAATGGGCAAGAGGAAAAAAATGGAAAGATTTGGTTTTTAATACTTCATTAGACGAAGGTGATGTAGTGAGGATTATTAGAAGATCAATTGATGTCCTTTCTCAAGTGCAATACTGTATTGGAGTTAGTAATAAATTAAAAAGCAAAGCTAAGCTAGCATTAAAAGCTATTAATCGTTTTCCTGTTTCTGAATCTAATGATCTTATAAAAGTCTCTGAAGATGTTAATCCTGCGACAAAACGAATTGACAATAATTCTTAAATTTTTTTAATCAAATCATTGAATTGATATTCATTGCTTCATCAAATTCATCTTCGTTTAAATAACCTAATTTAATTGTTGCCTCTTTTAAATTTAATGATTCTTTGAAGGCAAGGTTTGCAATTTCAGCTGCTTTTTCATAACCAACTTTTGGCACTATGGCTGTAACCAACATTAGTGAATTTTCTAAATTTAACTTCATTTTCTTTTGATTAGGTTGCATACCATCAACTAATTTTTTTCTGAAGTTTTCTATTACATTTTTAAGTAATTTTAAACTTGTGAGAATATTAAATCCAATAAGAGGCTTATATTCATTCATCTGTAAAGTGCCGCTAGAATTTGCCATTGAGACTGCATATTCAAGACCCATTATCTGAGTACAAACCATTGATAATGCTTCGCATTGAGTTGGATTCACTTTCCCTGGCATAATAGAACTTCCAGGTTCATTTTGAGGAATAATCAGTTCATATATTCCTGATCTTGGACCAGAAGATAGAATTTTTATGTCATTTGAAATTTTAAATAATGCACTTGCTAATATTTTTATCTGACTCATTACTTGAGCAAGACGATCATGCGAGGCCATGATAGAAAAATTATTTTTTGATTTATAGAACATTAAATTAGTATCATCGGAAATTGATTTTATAGACTCTTCACAAAATCCTTTTGGACAATTAATCCCTGTACCAACCGCAGTTCCTCCCAGAGGTAAGAAATACAATTCATTCAGACTCATAATAATTGCATTCTCAGCATCTTTAAGTTGCTCTGACCATCCTGATATTTCTTGCCCAAAAGTAAGGGGAACTGCATCTTGAAAATGGGTTCTTCCTATCTTTATAAGGTCTTTCCATTCTTCACTTTTTTTATCAAAGACCTTAGTAAGTTCTCTGATCGTTGGAACTAGATTTTTGATTATTTCATTAACAACAGATATTTGAATAGCAGCAGGAAAAGTGTCATTAGTTGACTGAGATTTATTTACATCATCATTCGGATGAATTGGTTGATGACTACCAAGCTCTGAATTAGTTTTTAAAGCTGCAATATTTGAAATTACTTCATTAACATTCATATTTGTTTGCGTACCACTACCTGTTTGCCAAACCTTTAAGGGAAACTGTGAATCGTGAAGCCCATCAAGTATTTCCGTACATGCCTCTACAATCAAATCTTTTTTCCTTTTATCTATTAAACCTAAATTGAAATTCGCAATTGAAGCAGCTTTTTTTATGAGGGTCAGTGAATAAATTAACTCAATTGGAATTAATTCTTCTCCAATAGAAAAATTTATTATCGATCTTTGTGTTTGGGCACCCCACAAAGCTTCCATGGGAACCTCTATTGTTCCCATACTATCTTTTTCAATCCTAAAATTTTTGGTCATTATTCCTCTGAAAACACTGGTTTAACTTAGATAAGGTTTTCAGTAATCCTAGATACCTAACTTCTCCCATATTACACTTAAATTATTAAGATGAATTGAAGGATTAAAACATTCTTCTAAGTCACTTTGATCAATATAATCCATAATTTCATTATCGCCCTCTATATTTTGTTTGAAATTCCCATTCTGCGTGTTCCAGGCCTGATGCGCATTTTTTTGCACTAAGCTATAAGCTTTTTCTCTAGACAATCCCTTTTCTACAAGCAAAAGTAAAACTTTCTGACTAAAGATTACACCACCATATATATTTAAATTTTTGAGCATATTTTTTGGATAAACTTCTAAATTGCTTACTATATCTTGCATTTCCCTGAGCATAAAATGCAAGCAGATTGATACGTCAGGTAGCATGATACGTTCATTTGAACTATGGCTTATATCTCTTTCGTGCCAAAGTGGAACATTTTCAAGTGCGGTTAAGACATAACTCCTCAAAATTCTTGCTAAACCACTTACCCTTTCACTCCGAATAGGATTTCTTTTATGAGGCATGGCAGAACTTCCTTTTTGCCCTTTTGTAAAGCCCTCCTCAACTTCTAAAACATCAGTTCTTTGTAAATTTCTTATTTCAGTCGCGAATCTATCTAAAGAAGCTCCAACTAGTGCAATAGTTTGCACATATTCTGCATGTCTGTCTCTCGATATAACCTGCGTACTTGCTGTATCAGGTTTTAAGCCGAGTAAATCACAAGTTATTTGTTCTACTTTAGGATTTGTATTAGCGTAAGTTCCCATTGCACCACTTATTTGTCCAATTGCTACAGAATCTTTCAGAGTTAACAATCTTTTTTTGTTCCTTATTATTTCTGCTAACCATCCAGCAAGTTTAAAACCGAAGGAAATTGGCTCCCCATGAATTGCATGAGATCTGCCAATCATTAATGTATTTTTATGCTTCCTTGCTAATAATCTGACCTCATTTTCTAGGTTCTCAATTTCTTCTAATAGCAATTCGCAAGA
Source organism: Prochlorococcus marinus str. AS9601 (assembly GCF_000015645.1). Taxonomy (NCBI): domain Bacteria; kingdom Bacillati; phylum Cyanobacteriota; class Cyanophyceae; order Synechococcales; family Prochlorococcaceae; genus Prochlorococcus; species Prochlorococcus marinus. The sequence goes on along the minus strand of NC_008816.1, from coordinate 1,408,165 downwards.
ATCTTTTAACTGAAGAGATAAGCCAGTATCAAGTACATCACTACTGGTCATACCAACATGTATGTATCTTCCTGAATCTCCTACAAATTCATTAACGCTTGTAAGAAATGCTATGACATCATGTTTAACTTCTTTCTCAATTTCTGTGATTCTAGATTCATCAAACTTTGCATTTGAACGTATCTCTTTCATGGCATTCTCAGGGATTTTCCCGAGGGAAAAATTTGCTTCACATGCAGCTATTTCAACCTTAAGCCAACTCTGGAATTTTGCGCTTTCAGTCCAGATTTTCCCCATTTTGGGTAATGTGTAACGCTCGATCACAATTTTTATTTATTATCAATTTAAACTTTATAACAAAATCGAATTATTGCCCTATACCTTTAAAGATGTACTTGCCATTGAACATATTTGACTGATTATTATTTTCCTATGTAACATTTTTCTGGCTAATAAAGAAAGCTTAAATATAAAAATGTTTGCATATATTCTTTCGTTAATCATGGGTATTTTTTTAGTTCTTATTTAAAATTGAAAGGTATTAAAGAATTTGGATCTTAATTTTATAGAAGTTCATTATTCAGTCTTTTTTTATTGATTAATATATGATTAAAAAAAGTAGATTAGATCTTTATCTTCTAAATAAAGGTTTATGTGAAACTCGTCAAAAAGCCCAAGGGTTAATTCTTGCGGGCAAGGTTAGAGATATTAATGGGAAAGTATTGGATAAACCTGGACAACAAGTATTAATTGGATCTGAGTTTTTTATTGATTCCGAGCCTATGTTTGTATCAAGGGGCGGCGAAAAATTATTGGAGGCATTTAAAAAACTTGAAATTAAAGTAAAAGACAAAATATGTATTGACGCAGGAATCTCTACTGGGGGATTTACTGATTGCTTATTGCAACAAGGCGCAAAGTTAGTTTATGGGATAGATGTTGGTTATGGACAAACTGCATGGAAGATTAGAAATAACCCAAAAGTTATACTTTTTGAACGAACTAATATTCGAAATTTAAAACCTAATGATCTTTTATCTAGAAGTAATGAATTACCAAATTTTGTTGTTGCTGATTTGTCTTTTATTTCATTAAAGTTAGTTTTTAAATCTATTGGTAATTTATTAGAAGGTGATTGTATTGAGGGAATATTTTTAATTAAACCCCAATTTGAGGTAGGTAAAGATAAAGTCAGTAAAGGAGGTGTTGTTCGCAATCCTAAATTTCATATTGAGGCTATAGAGTCTGTTATCTATTCGGCTAAGAATTTCCAATGGAATATAAAGAATTTGATAGCTTCTCCGCTGGTAGGTCCTGCAGGGAATCATGAATATCTAGCTTGGATGACCTTAGGAAGTCAATCAAATAAAAGTATTGATAGTGAATATATACAAAATTTAGTAAAAGAAACTCTTTGAATTAAAGAGCTTCTTCGTCTTTATCGCCAGTTCTAATTCTTACAACTGAATCAATTGATGTGATGAATATTTTTCCGTCACCTATCTCTCCAGTTTTTGCTGCTTCAGCAATCGCATCTATGACTGAATTAACCTTTTCATCTTCTACGACAACTTCTACTTTAAGTTTTTGAAGAAATTCAACAGTAAATTCAGAACCTCTATATCTTTCAACTTGTCCTTTTTGCCTTCCAAAACCTCTAACTTCACTAACTGTCATTCCAACAATACCGGAATTTACTAATGCAATTTTTACATCCTCCAGCTTAAATGGACGTATGATTGCTTCAATTTTCTTCATAATTAAAGATAGAACATTCCTATTTTAATTGTTTTTTGGGAAAACATCCAACATTGAAATATCAGAAAAACATTCAACATTAAGGCCTGCATTCTTGGCGTCTTCAATTAATAGTTGGGAATTTTCTTCAGAAATTATTACTGTACTATTTGATAACGCTTCCCACTGATCATTCTCGAAGTGTGTTTGAAGCCATAACATTCCAATTGCAGTTTTTGGTTGAAGTGATTTATTTAAGTTGTTATCGATAGTTATCAAACAAATGTCCATTAATTTTTTATTGAACTAAACACATCTAAACCTTTCGGCAGACATTATGAATGTTACTATTGATACAAAAATAAGATTTAATATCTTTTGACTTAGTCAATTGTAATACTTATATTTGTTGATACTTTTGCGAATTTTTATCTTTATATATAGTTTTTATATAGGTTTAGTAAAAAAGTTCTACTAAAAATGAGTACAGCTAAATTAGAAGATTCGACTCAAAGACCGCTATATGGTGAAAGAATTATTGAAGAATCAAAAATAATTTGTTTCGATAATCCAAATAAGAAAAGAATTTATGAAATTTCTATTCAGTTACCTGAATTTACATGTAAGTGCCCCTTTTCTGGTTATCCAGATTTTGCAAAGCTAAATATTACTTATCAACCTAATTTGAAAGTCTATGAGTTGAAGTCTTTAAAGCTTTATATTAATAATTTTAGGGATATAAAAATATCACATGAGGAAGTTGTGAATAGAATTATGGATGATTTAGTGAATGAAGGTTTACCTCACTGGATACATTTAAATGCTGCATTTAACCCCAGAGGGAATGTTTCTATGCAGTTAGATATTTTTAGTGGGCAGAAAAGAAATTAAAAATTTTTTATTTCGTCTGATAATTTAAAAAATTCTTTTTTAAAACCAACTAGATTTTTATTACTAAGGCCTCCAATAGATAACTTTTGTGATTCTTTATTTACCAGAATCCATAATTGGTTGGTTGGTATAAGACTTATAATTGTTCCAAAAATTATTAAGATAAAAGAAAAGTAAATAAATGGTATAGACGGATCATTTTTAATTATTAATCCACTGCTGGGGATTATTTTTTTCAGAGATACTTTTGAAGAGTTAACTTCTAAAGGGTCTTCATTGATATAGAGATTATTCCCGGAAAAATTTTCTATATTCGAAATTTTAAGTGGACCATTTTCATTATCTATCGTTAAGAGGTAATTTTTTTTAGTCTCCGATCCTAATTCAACTAAAACTCCCCAAACTTGATTACCGATTTCTGGAATCTCCTTTAATTGTAATTGATAAAGGATATTATCTATTTCTAAAACAATATTTGATATTGCCCAATCTGCTTGATAAATAGTTAATCCTTTAAACCTGATTGGGTGATTAACTTTGGTTGTTTTTATTTCATTTAAATTTAGATTTTCAGAAGAAAAATTTAATTTTGAAATAAACTGTTTGGGCACACCATCACTTTCACGTTCTATAGAAAAATCGACTAATTTTACATTGGCTCTTGAGTTTGTGCTCTCATTAACAAGATTTAAAGTTTCTCCAGGCAGTAAATATTGTTCTTTTGATTGACTTGTAAAACTTCCATATGCTGATCCTATAAGTAAGACTATTAATCCGATATGTACAACTAAAGGACCGATTTTTCCAATTAACCCCTTTCTTGCAGAAATATGACTATTAAATTTATATGTTTTCCATCCTTTTTTTTTAAGTAATAAATCTACTTTAGATATATGTTCTCCATCTTGATTGATTGGATGACTTCTAGTTAGTTGCAGTTTGCTAAATTTTTTTTCGCTCTTATATTCAATCCATTTTAATGAAGCTTTTAATGAAGGAATTTGCCTCCTGAAACTACAAGCTGCCAGAGAAATGCAAAGAAGAATTAATGTAAATAAAAACCAAAAGCTTGTATATATATGATCCAATTGAAGTTTTAAGACTTTTTCTCCATCTAAAAGTCCAAAAATGGGAGCTCTATCGAAATTATCAATATAAAATTTATTATTATTATCTTGAGGTATAAAAGTACCTATTCCACTGGCAATAGCTATGAAGATTATCAGTGATATTGCAAATCTTAAACTAGATATTTTTAAAATTAGATTCTTAAAAATAATCATTTAAATCCAATTTGAAAATAAATTTAATAATCCTAGTGCTACTAAAAATATCCCGCTTAAGGTGGGAATTATTTGACTAAATTTTCTAAGCTCTAAAAATTTTTTTAAGTTTTCTGCCGTGGCACCCGCAATAATTAGTGGAGTGACTTGGCCTATTCCAAAGAAAAATAAAAAAATAATTGAGATTATCGGGTTTTTAGCTTGCGATACCCAAGCTAGAAGAGTTGCTAAAACTGGAGTAATGCAAGGTGAAGAGGCTAATCCAAAAGTAGTTCCTATCGCAAAAGGTGCCATGAGGGATGGTATCTTATCCTCTATTTTTTGTAGATCAGGTCCATTCGGGAACTGAAACTTTAAAATTCCTAGTAAATTCAAACCCATTATTATTGCTATCAAGGCAACAATCGAAGTGTAATAAGATGGGATTTGCCCATATATCCTACCTAATAATCCACTGGCAGCACCAAGTGCAACGAGGGAAAAAACGACTCCTCCTGAAAAACTAATAAGTTTAAATTGTTTTTTCTCTGTTCCTCCTATATAAGCAATAGTGATTGGTAGTAATGATAATGAGCATGGACCAAGACTCGTTAAAAGTCCTGCGCTGAAAATCAAAAATATAGTAAATGGGCCAGGATTATTAATGCCATTCTGCATAAGCAGATATCCCTTTTGAGATAATTCTGAAATAACTAAATTAAATGATTCGATAGCTTGACTTAAATAATTTAAATTCTAACTAATTAAGAGTCTTTCGTGTACTAATCATACCTATGAAGCCTGTAGATTCTAATGAACATCTCAGTAACATCCCTGCAATAAAAAATGATGCGATTAATGAATTGCCACCATAACTAATGAAAGGTAGTGGCAAGCCTGTAGTAGGCATAGAGCCTGTTGCTACAGCAATATGCATTATTGATTGACCTATCAACAATACACCACATCCAATAGAAACTAATTTTGTATAGTTGTTCCTGCACTTTAGAGCAATTCTTACAGTTATATAAGAAAAAACTGCTAGAAAACCTAGGAATAAAGTACAACCTAATAAACCAAATTCTTCAGCAAAAATGGCAAAAATAAAATCTGTGTACATAAAAGGTAGGTATTGTAATTTTTGTATAGACAAGCCAAAACCTTGACCGAATAGACCACCTGAACCTATAGCTAATAAACTTTGAACCAATTGAAATCCACTTTCCTGTTGATCTTTCCAAGGATTAAGAAATGAAGTAACTCTAAGTTTTTGATATTCGTTATTGAGGATACTAATACATCCAGTAATAAATCCTAATGAGGCAAATGAGCAGAGAGAACTTAGTTTAACGCCTCCACATAAACCCATTACCCAAAAAAGAATTCCTGTTAATGATGCAGTACTTAAATTAGGCTGCTTTAGTATTAATAAAATTAATAATCCAAAAGAGAATATTGAAACTAATTTTTTATCATTCTTTACTAGATTCCAATGTGCGAAAAGATTAGAAGCTTCTAGAATTAGAAAAGGCTTAATTAATTCAGATGGTTGCAGACGTAAATTGCCAAGCACTAACCATCTTGAAGATCCGTTAACTGTAATCCCAGCTATATTAGTAAGAAATATTAGAAAGAATAAAATAAAAAAAATAATTCTTGATAACTTTAAAAGATTTTTAATTTTTGTATTCAGAACAAAATAAAATATACTGATTCCTGGAATTGTCCAAATAATTTGTTTTTTTAAGAAGTAAGCCCAATTTCCCATTTCCCTACTAGCCACCCACCAACTTGATGATCCTAAAATGCATATTCCTAATATTGACCAAACTGCAATGAGAACAACGAGGATTTTTGCCTCATAGGGCCATATCGTCCAAGGTAAGGGAAATAAAGACTCAGTTAAATTGCTTAGATTTTTTTTGTAAGTAGAACTAAAGGTCTTTTTTCTTTTAGAAATTCTTTTATATTTTATTTTTTCTTGACTTATCGCCAATTTTTTTGATGTATATGTACTATTGAGACGTTTAATTGAGATTTTGCCAAGTCTTTTATTAACGTTTTAAAGTGTTTAAGCAATTAATAATAATGACTTTTTATAAATTTTATTTTTGAAGAATTAAGTAAAAAATGGTTTACATATTCATAGTAAATCTTAAGAATTAATCTTTTATGAAAAAAAACTAGCTAAAAGGTACCTCTCCGTGATAGATTCCGTGAGTTTATATACTTACTTCAAACCATTCAGAGAGGGTTTTAAACTATGTTCACATCAGTGGACTCAAATAGAAAAAAACTTGAGCATCCTTCTAATGAGAATGTTCAATTTCCTCGATCCCTGAATATTTCGATCATCAAAAAAAGTAAATCTGGCATTGCCAATCAAATAGATTATTTGCTTTCTCAAAATGATGAATACACAAAATTGCAATTAACAATTTTTGGAATTACTTTTATTTTTTCTATTTTTTTAGCATCAATAACTGGAATTTTTCTAGGATTAACTTTTGGTTTTAGTATTTTTATAGGTGCAATTTCCGGCATTTTTTACCTACGTTTGCTTGCCAAAAGTATAGGGAAACTTGGTAAAAAATCATCAGGTGTATCAAAATTGCAACTATTAGTTCCAGTTTGCCTCTTTATTTTTGCGAGCAAGCTAGGATCTTTGGATATTTTTCCTGCAATGATAGGTTTTTTCATTTATAAGCCTTCACTCATTCTTTATTTTTCACGTTCTTAAGTAAATTTTTTTATTCAAAACAAATGTTTTTTAATTCCTTGCTAACTAATTTTGCAGCATTAGAAGTTGGTCAACATCTTTATTGGCAAATTGGAAATATCAGACTTCATGGGCAGGTATTTTTAACATCTTGGATTTTATTAGGAGCTTTATTAGTTTTTATTTCTTTTGGAACTAAAAAAATGGAAAATGATCCTAAAGGCCTTCAAAACTTGCTTGAGTTCCTTTGGGATTACATAAGAGATCTTGCTAGGACTCAAATAGGTGAAAAAGTATATAGAGATTGGATGCCGTTCATAGGTACTTTATTTTTATTCGTCTTTGTTAGTAATTGGGGAGGCGCTTTAATTCCGTGGAGATTGATTAAGTTACCAAGTGGAGAATTAGGAGCACCTACTGCAGATATCAATACAACTATAGCCTTGGCTTTATTGGTTTCACTGTCTTATTTCTATGCAGGTTTAAGCAATAAGGGTTGGAGATACTTCGAATATTATGTTCACCCAACTCCTATAATGCTTCCTTTCAAAATTCTAGAGGACTTTACGAAACCTTTATCACTTTCTTTCAGGCTATTTGGAAATATTTTGGCTGATGAACTTGTTGTTGGTGTTTTAGTTTTTTTAGTTCCACTAATTCTACCAATACCTGTTATGTTCCTAGGATTATTTACTAGTGCAATTCAGGCATTGATTTTCGCAACTTTAGCGGCCTACTACATTGGAGAAGCTGTTGAAGAACATCATTAGCTTATTTCTAATACATCCAGACGCTTTTACAAAGGGTCTGTAATCTGGCAAAATATCTAATCGCGTAGGTCTGAACATATCAGACCCATTCTTATAAAGAAAGGATGTCCAAGCGTGAATGACAACAAAGATTATCACAAGTATTAAGCTTTTTATTTCAAAATTATGGATTCGATTACTTCCGCTGCATCAGTTGTAGCTGCTGGTTTAGCAGTTGGTCTAGGTGCTATTGGCCCAGGTCTTGGACAAGGTAACGCAGCTCAAGGTGCTGTTGAGGGTATTGCCCGTCAACCAGAAGCTGAAGGTAAAATCAGAGGAACTCTTCTTTTATCTTTCGCTTTCATGGAGTCATTAACAATTTACGGATTAGTTGTGGCTTTGGTACTACTTTTTGCGAATCCTTTTTCCTAAAAGTTAATATTGCTTCTAATCCTTATTAGCAATATTTAAATTTAATTTTTTAACTTCAACTGAATCATATGTTGGCCTTTAATTTTTTTGGTGCTACAGAAGGTGGATTATTTGATATAAATGCCACTTTGCCTCTAATGGCGATACAAGTAGTTGCGCTTACTTACATTTTAAATTCTCTCTTTTTTAAGCCTGTAGGCAATGTTGTAGAAAAAAGAGAAAAGTTTGTAAGTAATAATATTATTGAGGCCAAAAATAAACTTTCTGAGGTTAAAAAGTTAGAAGCTGATTTATTAACTCAGCTTCAAAGTGCTCGTACAGAAGCCCAAAGAATTGTAAGCGAAGCTGAGAATGAGTCTGATAAGCTTTACAAAGAAGCACTAGAACTTGCTAACAATGAAGCAAATGCTTCAAAAGAAAAAGCAAGACTAGAAATTGAAAGTCAGACATCTGCTGCTCGTGATCAACTTTCTAAACAGGCTGATGATCTAAGCGAACTTATTGTTAATAGATTGATTCTAGAAAAATGAATTTAACTCTTTTAGCTACAGAAGGTTTTGGATTGAATTTCAATTTATTTGAAACTAACATTCTTAATTGGGCTGTAGTTGTTTTCGGTCTTTATAAATTTTTGCCTGGGTTCTTAGGTAAAATGCTTCAAAAAAGGAGAGAAGGAATCCTTCTTGAATTAAAAGATGCAGAAGATCGACTCTTAAATGCAACTCAAGCTTTAGAAAAGGCGAAGAAAGATTTATCTTCAGCAGCAGAAAAAGCTTCTCAAATAAAAGCAGATTCTCTAAAAAGATCTGAATCAATCAGAATGGAAAGTGAGAAAAAAGCGATTGAGGAGATGGCACGAATTAAACAAAGTGCAATCTCTGATGAGAGCTCTGAAGCATCCAGAGCAATTTCTCAACTTCGAAAAGAAGCTGTTGAACTGGCAATTAAGAAAGCTTTAGATTCTCTACCAAATCGACTTGATAAAACAACACAAGAAAATTTGGTTACTCAATCAATTAATAATATTGAGGTGAACTAATGCCACTTTTAAATTCAGTTACTACACCATACGCAGAGGCATTACTTCAAGTTGTGAATGAAAATTCACAAACTGAAGAGATGGTTTCTGAGGTTAAACAACTCTTAGAATTAGTAAATGATTCCCCCGAATTGGAGAAGGCACTATCCTCTCCCATTCTAGAGACCGATGCTAAGAAGAAAATCATTATTGAAATTTTTTCAAATAAGGTTAATTCTTCTTTACTGAATTTCTTAAAATTATTGGCCGATAGGCAAAGAATTGGAATCCTTACCTCAATTCTTGATAGGTTTTTAGAGATTTACCGAGAAAATAGTAATATTGCTTTGGCAACTGTTACTTCTGCAGTCGAGCTTACTGATGAACAGAAAGGTTTAATCACCAAAAAGATCATCAATATTGCTGGAACAGAAAAATTAGAACTTGTAACTAAAATCGACCCATCTCTTATTGGTGGTTTCGTCGCCAGTGTAGGATCAAAAGTAATTGATGCTTCCCTTGCTTCACAAATTAGAAAACTTGGCTTAACTCTTTCCAAGTAACTTTTAAATCAACCTTAAATTCTTAAAATCCATGGTATCTATACGCCCTGATGAAATCAGTTCAATCTTAAAACAACAAATAACTGATTATGACCAATCTGTAAGTGTTAGCAATGTAGGAACTGTTCTGCAAATCGGTGATGGCATTGCAAGAATATATGGCTTAGATCAGGTCATGGCAGGTGAGTTGTTGGAATTTGAGGATGGTACCGAAGGTATAGCTTTAAATCTTGAAGATGATAATGTTGGGGCCGTTTTAATGGGAGAGGCACTTGGTGTCCAAGAAGGAAGTAACGTTAAGTCCACAGGTAAAATCGCATCTGTTCCAGTTGGTGAAGCAATGCAGGGGAGAGTTGTTAACCCTCTCGGACAACCAATAGATGGGAAAGGGGAAATTCCAACAAGTGATACAAGATTGATTGAAGAAATGGCGCCTGGAATAATCAAAAGAAGATCAGTTCATGAACCAATGCAAACTGGTATCACATCTATTGATGCAATGATTCCTGTTGGAAGAGGTCAAAGAGAATTAATTATTGGCGATAGACAAACTGGAAAATCTGCGATTGCTATCGATACAATTATCAACCAAAAAGGTCAAGATGTAGTTTGTGTATACGTAGCTATTGGTCAGAAGTCAGCATCAGTAGCAAATATCGTAGAGGTTTTAAGAGAGAGAGGAGCTCTAGATTACACCGTTGTAGTTAGTGCAGGAGCTTCAGAACCAGCTGCTTTACAGTACTTAGCACCTTATACTGGTGCAGCAATTGCTGAGCATTTTATGTATCAGGGTAAAGCAACACTTGTTATTTATGATGATCTAACAAAACAAGCTCAGGCTTACAGACAAATGTCTCTTCTTTTAAAAAGACCACCAGGAAGAGAGGCTTATCCTGGAGACGTGTTCTACTTGCACAGTAGATTACTAGAAAGAGCAGCAAAACTTTCTGATGCAATGGGCGGGGGTTCTATGACAGCTCTTCCAATTATTGAAACTCAGGCAGGAGACGTTTCGGCTTACATTCCAACTAATGTTATTTCAATTACGGATGGACAAATATTCTTGAGTGCAGATTTATTTAACTCAGGATTAAGACCAGCTATTAATGTTGGTATATCTGTTAGTCGTGTTGGAGGAGCAGCTCAGACAAAAGCAATTAAAAAAATTGCAGGAACTTTAAAATTAGAACTCGCACAGTTTGATGAACTAGCTGCTTTTTCTCAATTTGCATCTGATCTTGATGAAGCAACTCAGCAACAACTTGAAAGAGGCAAAAGACTAAGAGAGCTATTAAAGCAACCTCAATTCTCTCCTCTAAACCTTGCAGAACAAGTTGCAGTTGTTTATGCAGGAGTAAAAGGTCTTATTGATGAGGTTCCTGTTGAAGATGTTACTAAATTTGCAACTGAACTTAGGGAATACCTAAAATTAAATAAATCAGAATTTATAGAAGAGATTCTTAAAGAAAAGAAACTAAATGATGGATTAGAAGCGACACTAAAAGAGGTGATAAATGAAGTTAAATCATCAATGCTTGCCACAGTTTAAATTTATTTAAGGAGATACCATGGCAAATCTTAAAGAGATTAGAGATCGAATCGTTTCTGTTAAAAACACAAGAAAAATAACTGAGGCAATGAGACTTGTTGCAGCTGCAAAAGTTAGGAGAGCTCAAGACCAAGTTCTTAAGAGTAGACCTTTTGCAGATAAACTTGCACGAGTCTTAGAAAATATTCAATCTAGAGTACAATTTGAGGCTGTCGACTCCCCTCTATTATCTAAGAGAGAAGTAAAGAGTATCTCCTTGGTTTGTATAACTGCGGATAGAGGTTTATGCGGTGGTTATAACACAAATATTATAAAAAAGGTAGAAATAAGATACGCAGAATTAGTCAAACAAGGGTATCAGCCAAATTTAATTTTGGTAGGTAAGAAAGCTATTGGATATTTTCAAAATAGAAAGGATAGATATGCAATTAAAAGTACTTTCAAAGAACTAGAACAGGTACCCACAGTCAAGGATTCTGAAGGAGTTACAAATGAGATCTTAGCTGAATTTCTCTCAGAAAATTCTGATAGGGTAGAAATTATTTACACGAAATTCATCACTCTAGTTAGCTGCGCCCCTGTAGTTCAAACACTTTTGCCACTTGACCCTCAAGGAATTGCGGAGGAAAACGATGAAATTTTTAGGTTAACTACAAAAGATAGTAAATTACTTGTTGAAAAATCAAATATTGAAAAAAGTGATTCAGAGAAGTTGCCATCAGATATTGTTTTTGAACAAAGTCCTGATCAACTATTGGATTCGTTATTACCACTATATTTACAGAATCAGGTACTAAGAGCTCTTCAGGAGTCGGCAGCTTCAGAACTCGCTTGCAGGATGACTGCTATGAATAATGCCAGTGATAATGCCAAAGAATTAGCAAGTACTTTGAATCTAACCTATAACAAAGCTAGACAAGCAGCTATTACTCAAGAAATATTAGAAGTTGTAGGAGGTTCAGCAGTTTAGCAATAAGATTTAGGATATGCCTGAATATAATATCAAAGTTCAATTTGAGCAAAAGACTTTTAGTTTTTTATGTTCTGAAGATCAAGATATTATTTCAGCGGCAAAAATGAATGGAATAGATTTACCAAGTAGTTGTTGTTCTGGAGTATGTACAGATTGTGCATCCATGATACTGGAGGGATCTGTAGATCAAGAAGATGCTATGGGATTAAATGATGATTTAAGGGAAAAGGGCTTTGCACTTTTGTGCGTGGCATATCCCAAGTCAGATTTAAATATTGTTATTGGTAAAGAAGTCGAAGATGATTTATATAATGATCAATTTGGTAAATATCAAAAATGAAATTAAGTTCAGTTGATTATTATTTAGATTGGCCAGTTTCAATTAAATTAAAAAATTTAAGAGAATATATTATTGCAAATTTAGAAAAAAAAGGGAATTTAATTCGATGGTCAATTGTTGATATTCAAAATTCTATTGACTCTTTTGGAATGAAAAAACTTAAAATTAAAGCTGTCTTAGCTAATTAAAAAATAAAAATTTAAATATTTTTAATAATGGAAAATTCACCAACAATATTCATTGTTCCAACTGGCATTGGTTGTGAAATAGGAGGTTTTGCTGGGGATGCGCTTCCTACCGCTAAATTATTAGCATCGGCAAGTGGATGTTTGATTACTCATCCAAATGTTATGAATGGCGGCACTCTTTCTGAAAAAGATAAAAATATTTTTTATGTTGAGGGTTATAGTTTAGACCGACTTGCTAAAGGAGAAATCGCTTTAAAAAGGGTAAAGCAACAGAAAATTGGAATAATTTTTGATTCAGCCATTGAAAAAGAAATATTATTAAGACATTTACAAGTTGCTGATGCATGTGTTTCTACTTTAGGGATTAATGTTCATTCTTATGTGATTACAAAAAAGCCATTAAACATAGTTATTGATTCTGATTCTTCAAAAATCAGTGGTGGCATAATTGAAAATCCTGATACTCTAATTGATGCTGCAAAATGTTTAATAGAAAAAGGAGTGACGGCAATAGCAATTGTGGCAAAATTTCCAGATGATTCAGATTCTTTAGAGACAAATATATATCGAGAGGGGAAAGGGGTTGATCCTATTTCTGGGGTCGAAGCAGTTATCAGTCATTTAATAAGCAAATTTTTAAAAGTTCCTTGTGCTCACGCACCGGCTTTAAATCCAATTGAATTGAATGAAAAATTAGATCCTCGTGCAGCTGCAGAAGAAATAGGATACACCTTTTTACCATCAGTACTAATTGGGTTGAGCAATGCACCTGACATTGTTGAATTGCCCTTTAAAAATAAATCAATCTCACTACACCCTGATCAGATTGAATCTATTGTTGTTCCTAATGGGGCACTAGGTGGAGAAGCAGTACTAGCTGGGATTGAAAAAGGTTTAAATATTATCTCTGTAAAAAATCAAAATACATTAAAAGTGATAAATGAGTTTTATGATTATCCCAATCTTTATGAAGTGGATAATTATTTAGAGGCTGCAGGCATAATTCTTGCTATCAAAAAAGGTATCAACCTTGATTCAGTTAAACGGCCTTTAAAAAAAATCCAACAGTATTCCTATAGTGATCAATAAGATATTGCTATGGGAACTCTCCAGTCACTTCCTAATGATTGACTGCTTAGTTTTAGGATTGGAGGAGCCTGCTTTCTTTTGAATTCCGCTTTTTTTATGAGTGAGATAATTTTTAAAATTAAATCTTTTTTATAACCATCTTTTTCTAGTTGTTGTAAATCTTTTTTCTCTTCAATAATTCCTTTAAGAATATTATCTAAAATTGAATAAGGTGGGAGAGAATCAGTATCTAATTGATCTGGACCTAGTTCGGCACTTGGCGCTTTAGTACGAATATTTTTTCCAATTATATCTACATTAGTATCTAACATATATGATTTTCTATGATTAATTGAATCTTCACTATCAAGCCAATTGCATAATTTAAAAACATTTGTTTTATATAAATCCCCAATTACCGATAATCCCCCATTCATATCTCCATAAAGTGTGCAATATCCTACGGCCAGCTCAGATTTATTGCCTGTTGAAAGTAACAAATGCTTTTCTTGATTTGCTAAAGCCATAAGAAGTGTGCCTCTTATCCTTGACTGAATATTTTGATTTGTTATTTCAGCCATTTCAAAATCTATGGTTTTTATAAATGATTCTTCAAAAGAGTTCATCAAGTTTTCAATTGGAATGCTCTTGAAACTTATCTTTAATCTTCTTGCTAAGTCTTTTGCATCAATCTTTGAATGAGATGAGCTCCACTTAGAGGGCATTGAAACGCAATAAACATTTTCACTTCCTAAAGCTGCTGTAGCAATTGCTGAGACAAGTGCTGAATCAATACCACCACTTAATCCAACTAAAGCTGTTTTAAATCTACATTTTTTTGCATAATCTTTAACACCTAGGACTAATGCATCAAAAATTGATGACATTTCGGAGTTTTTGAATTCTTTTTTTTCAGGTTTTGTTTGCTCAATTTCCCAGCTGGAGAGATCTTCTGAAAAAGATTTTAATTGCTTAATTGTAGATCCATTCTTATCAAGAATAAAACTATTTCCATCAAAAATTAAATTATCATTCGCTCCAATCTGGTTGACATAAATCAGCGGTACTTGAAGATATTGTGCAGCAAAACTAGAAACCTTGGATCTTAGCTCTAACTTTTTCAGAGTGTATGGGGAGGCTGATAAATTAACTAAAATATCAACTTCTTTTTTCTTTAAATCAACAATGGGATTTTTTCTATGAATTCCTCTACCCTCTATATTTTTGTTGACCCATAAATCCTCACATATAGTGAAGCCAAGTCGCCAAGTTTGATTTTTAATTTTTTTAATCAATACAGAAACTTTTTCTTCTGATCTAAAATATCTTTTCTCATCAAATACTTCATAAGTGGGAAGAATAATTTTACGAGCAATTATTCTCCATTCACCGCCCTCAACTAACGCAATAGAATTATAAAGATTAGGAAAAAAAGAATCGTTTATTAACTCAGCTATTCCGACTGTGATACTTAAGTTTCCATATTTTTTATTAGTATCTGAAGCTAATTTATCAAGAATTTGGTATTGATTTTTGATTAAATTTTTTTTTAAAAGCAAGTCATTTGCGGGATATCCCCATAATGACAATTCAGGAGTAAGAACAAAATCAGCAGAAATTGAGCTAGCTTTTGAGGCAATATTAAGTATTTTCTTTGCATTGCCCTCCAAATCTCCAACAACTGGATTTATTTGGGCAAGTAAAAACTTCATTCAACTAATTTGATGGATTCATATAAATTATTCTTCTTAACTATATCTATTAACGACGACGGTAAATTAGAACATTTAAAATTTAATCTAACCTTAGAACTTGAAATGTTTGGGGTTTTGATGTTTGAAATCTTAAATTTGACTTTATAAGTTTCTAACATTTTAAGAGTATTTGATTCAATAGGGTATCCCTCTCTTAGAATTATCAAAAAACTTACCTCCGAAATAATTTTGTCAAAATTTTTCCAGTAAAAAATATCTTTAATTAAATCACTACCAATAACAAAATCTAAATTATTAAATTTATAAATTTCTTTACATTTTTTGGCTGACTCTAAAGCCCATTGGCTACTTATTTGTTGATTAAATAAAATTTTCGGATTATCTAAATCATCAATAAGCGTTTTCAATAAATGGCTACGAATTGAGATATCCTCTATGTGTGTTTTTTTGGGGTTGTTGCTCACATAGCTAATGGTAAAAGCATAAATTTTGGATAATTCTTCAAGAATTTTTTTGTGTCCAATTGTAGGTGGATCAGCACTCGTACCAAATAAAGCAATCCTTTTTCCCATTTTAAATTTTAAGGTAGAAAACTAACAAAATTATTATTTAAATTTCTTTTTGATAAATAGATATTGATGTGTTTAAAAATCTCTGGTTCATTAAAGTTGATATTTTGAATCATTATATAAGGTTCTATAAACGAAGCTTTGCTTCTCTTAAATATTTCTTTGGCTGCTAATTTCCCAAGAATTTTTGTAGATTGAATTGCTATTGCTGCTTGAATAATTGCTATAGGTCCATAGGGTAATAATGATAGCCCGTTAGTGAAAGGTGCGGTTACTAAAATTACTTTCCTAATAAGGTTGAAAGATATATTGACTCCAACTTGAGTGACTCCTAAAAATAAATTATTAATAGATATGTTTTTGAATATTTTTCTTGTAGATTCACCCTTCAAATTTAATCCATAAATCTTACTTAATTCGCTAATCAATGCAGTATCTATTGCAAAACTACTAGCAATATCAAACATAACAAAAGGATTAAGAGCTACCGTTGATGCCTTTATGGTTGAAAATTTACCAATAGTTGACTGAGCTAATTTCTGCCTTTTTTTCAATCGTTGTTCTTTTATCATTAGAAATAATTTGTCAGCTGATTGAAGAGAATTTAGTGTTAAAAATATCTCACCGTGTTGATTTATTATTTTTGTCATGTAATTTTTCAGGTTATTTCTATGATTAATAATTATGGGAATATTAAAATCTTTTGGAAGCTTAAAATTAATATTTTCTATTATTTCTTTTAATTCTATTTTATTAAAAAGATCGATTTTATTTAAAACTACAATAATTTTTTTTCCATCTTGAATAAAGGAACTGATTTCGCTTAATTCATTTCTATTTAGATCTCCCGAAATTATAAATAAAATAAGATCTGAGTGATTTATAGAGGAGTAAACTTTATCTGGGAATTTTATATCGCAGAAATCAAATCCTGGAGAATCTAGTAACTCTACACTGTTCAGTGATTGATCTTTAAATTTCCATTCTTCAGATTGTATTTCTCTTGTGGTCCCATTGATAATATCTGTTTTAAATATATCTTTTTTTAATAAAGAATTTAAAACAGAAGATTTTCCTACGCCTGATTTACCATATGCGCCAATTCTTATTTTTTGTTCTTTGAGCCTAAAAAGCTGTTGATTAAAAGAAATTATTTCTCTATTAAAATAACTTTTTTCAAAATTGGTAAGATCAATAGTCTCCCACCAATTTTTTAATAGTAAATAACTTGTATTAATTTTCAATTGTTTCATGATTTATTTTTCCACCAGCCAGCTAAAACAGATAGGACAGCTTCTGCTCCAATAATGCCCACGAATCCTCCAAATTCATCTACTACTACTTTCACTCCTTTATGATTCTTGTCAAATCTTGTTAATAATTGATCTGCCTTAATCATTTCGGGAATGTAGTCCACAGGTTCGCAAATTTCTGACAATAATTTTTTATTTTCTCCATTAATTAATTCTGCTAACATTTTTTCACGCTTAACTACCCCTTGTATTTTGTCAACTTTATCTCCCAAAATAACCCACCATGGAGAGTTGTCAGCCATTATAAGTTTTGAAATTTCTTCAAGATTCGAAGAACCATCAAGACAAGGTGCTGATACTCTAGGGATCATTAAATCTTTAGCTTTTAAATCATTTAATTGAAAAACCTTAAATATCATTGCTGCCTCATCAGCTTCTATCAAACCTTTTTGGCTTCCAATTTTTGCCATTTGTCTAATTTCTTCTTCATCAGTTGAAATTTCATTTTCTGCAGTAATAACAGGAAATATTTGTTCTATTAATATTAAGAATGGCCTCATTAAAGTATGCAAGATTCTCAAGATAGGAACTGATAATAATGCTATTTGAACTGAGAATCTTGTACCAAGGGCCTTGGGTAGTACTTCTCCTACTAAGACAACCAGGATATAAAAAGCAATTGAAAACAGGGTTAGGCCATAACTACTATTAATAACCAATGCTCCATATACACCTAAAATAAGACTTCCAATTATGTTAAATCCATTATTAGTAATAGTAATTACAGTTAATGTCCTTCCAAGATGTTTTCTAAGTTTAAGAAGTTGATTTGCAGAACTCTTTGGTTTTTGTTTAGAGGCTATCTCTAGAATTCGAATTGAATTTACAGCTAAAAAAGCAGCTTCTACTCCCGAACAACATGCAGACCCAATTAAAATAATAATTATAAGAATTACTAAACCGTAAACACTTGGTTCCATTAAAATAGATTAAGTACTAAATCTGTATTAATTCATTCTTCCATTTTTTTTTTAAACACGCCAATACACAATCTATGTTTAAACCTGAAAATAAAGTTTTTGAAGAAAGAAGAGAAGTCTTCCTCAATAAATTAAATGGAAAAGCTGCTATTATCCCCGGTGCTAATCTCGTAAAGCATCATGCTGATTGTGAATATCCTTTTAGACAAGATAGTAATTTTTGGTATTTAACCGGTTTTGATGAGCCGGATGCAATCGCCCTTTTCTTATCGCATAAGCCAAAGGGAGAGAGATTTATTATGTTTGTTGCTCCTAAAGATGTTATCAGCGAAGTCTGGCATGGCTTTAGATGGGGTTTAGAAGGCGCTGAAAAAGAGTTTAATGCGGATAAGGCTCACTCAGTAAATGAATTCAGAGATTTACTCCCAGCTTATATAAATGGTTCCGATGAACTTGTTTTTTCTATTGGTAAGCATCCATCAGTTGAGAAAATAATACTTGAAATTTTTTCACAACAACTTGAAAATCGCTCAAGATTAGGCATTGGTGGAAATTCTATAAAATCTCCAGAAATTTACTTAAATGAGATGAGATTAATTAAAAGTGAATTTGAAATTAAGAGAATGAGAAAGGCTATACAAATCTCAGCCGAAGCTCATGAACTAGTTAGAGAATCTATCTCATCAAAGAAAAATGAAAGACAAATTCAGGGTCTACTAGAGGGATTCTTTCTGGAAAAAGGGGCGAGAGGTCCAGCTTATAACTCAATTGTTGCATCAGGAGATAATGCGTGTATTTTGCATTACACTTCAAATAATTCACCACTGAAGAAGGAAGATTTATTATTGGTTGATGCTGGCTGCTCACTAATTGATTATTACAATGGAGACATAACAAGAACTATACCAATAGGTGGCAAATTTTCTAATGAGCAAAAAGTTATCTATGAAATTGTATTGAGAGCGCAGAAAAATGCAATTAAAAGTGCTGTAAAGGGATCGAATTCTAGTGCTGTTCATAATGTCGCTTTGACAATTCTTATAGAAGGATTAAAAGAAATTGGGTTATTGTCGGGCAGTACTGAGGAGATAATTGATAATCAATCTTATAAGCATCTTTACATGCATAGAACTGGACATTGGCTAGGCTTAGATGTTCATGATGTTGGAGCATACAGAATGGGAGACTATGAAGTGCCATTACAGAATGGAATGATTCTTACGGTTGAACCTGGGATCTACATAAGTGATAGGATCCCAGTCTCTGAGGGACAACCCCCTATAGATGAGAAATGGAAAGGCATAGGGATAAGAATTGAAGACGATGTCCTTGTAAATGATACAAACCCAGAAGTTTTAAGTATTGCAGCACTAAAAGAAATTTCTGATTTAGAATTTTGAAATTTGACTTATCAAGTTAATAGATTTATTTTTTATTAAGTTAAAGCTCAAAAATGAATAAGTCCGATTCATATGATTCGAAACTCTCTCAAGCAAGAGGCTTAGCTAGTCAGCTTGGCATGTTCGCAGAAGAAAACGATATCCCCAAAGATCTATGGGATTCATTGGAAGCCACTATTTATGATTTTTATGAAGTACCTCATGACAGATAAAAATTCTTTTTAGTAGTTATCAATAACTAAAATCAAGAAATTTTGAATAAATCAATCAAAATGTGTCCATAAACTGATAAATTATTTATTGAACATAAATAAGTGAATGACCTCATCAGATAAGTTAAATCAAAATTCAACAGAAAAAAAAGAAAAAAACAGTGATGTACCAAACTCTAAAAATTCTTCTCCTAATTCAGGAATGATGGGTGCTACAGCTGTGTTGGCAGCTGCCAAAATTGATGAAGATGGTGTACCTACTGGCTATACCCCTAAACCTGATGAAGGAAGGTTCATAATTAAAGTATTGTGGTTACCTGATAATGTAGCTTTAGCTGTGGATCAAATAGTAGGTGGAGGTCCAAGCCCTCTTACTGCCTATTACTTTTGGCCAAGGGATGATGCTTGGGAAAAATTAAAAAGTGAACTTGAGAATAAAGGTTGGATTACAGATAATGAAAGAGTAGAGATATTGAATAAAGCTACTGAAGTGATAAATTACTGGCAAGAAGAAGGTAAGACAAAAAAATTAGAAGAAGCCAAACTAAAGTTTCCCGAAGTAACTTTTTGTGGAACTGCCTAAATATTAGTTCTTTG
This sequence comes from Prochlorococcus marinus str. AS9601, assembly GCF_000015645.1. Lineage (NCBI taxonomy): Bacteria > Bacillati > Cyanobacteriota > Cyanophyceae > Synechococcales > Prochlorococcaceae > Prochlorococcus > Prochlorococcus marinus. Next base: position 1,387,950 of record NC_008816.1, on the reverse strand, counting down.
CTGCTTGAATCCTAGCTTCAGCCTTTGAAATCTCTTTCAAGGCTTTAATTTTTTCTGGATTTTTTTCATTTTCAGAAAATTTGCTAATTGCTAATTTTGCTTCTTTAAGATCTTGTTCAGCATTTTGAACATTAATTTCAGAACCAATTTCCGCATTATTTACTAAAACTATAACTTCATCTGATTCAATTTCAGCGAAGCCTCCCATAAGAGCTATTGATTTCCACTGGGAATTCATTCTTAGCCTTAAAACGCCAATATCTATAGCAGTAACTAAAGAAATGTGTCCTGGTAGTATCCCAAGTTGACCAGTAGTACTAGGAAGGATTACTTCTTCAGCTTCGCCTTGATAAACATTTTTATTAGGAGCTAAAACTTTTAAAGAGATTGCCATTAATTTAAAATTATTGAAGGTTAAATATATATGTTCAAATATTTATTTTTCTGATTTTATTTTTTCAGCCTTTGCTTTAACTTCATCAATATTCCCAACTAAGTAAAATGCCTGTTCTGGTAAATCATCCAACTCACCTGACAAAATCATATTGAAACCAGCAATGGTATCTTCTAATTTTACGTATTTACCAGACATTCCTGTAAATATTTCTGCAACAAAGAAAGGTTGTGAAAGGAATTTTTCAATTTTTCTGGCCCTGTCAACTGTTAATCTATCTTCTTCAGAAAGCTCATCTAAACCGAGAATTGCAATAATGTCTTGAAGTTCTTTGTATCTTTGTAAAGTTGATTGTACAGCTCTGGCTGTTTTGTAATGCTCATCGCCAACAACTGATGGTTGTAGCATAGTGCTTGTTGAGTCTAGTGGATCTACTGCTGGATAAATTCCCTTAGCTGCAAGAGCTCTGGCAAGCACAGTGGTAGCATCTAAATGGGCAAATGTTGTAGCTGGAGCAGGGTCTGTTAGGTCATCTGCAGGTACGTATACAGCCTGGATAGATGTTATTGACCCTTCTAATGTAGATGTAATCCTTTCTTGCAGTTCACCAACATCAGTTCCAAGAGTTGGTTGGTATCCAACAGCTGAAGGCATTCTTCCAAGTAATGCAGATACTTCAGAGCCAGCTTGAACGAATCTAAAAATGTTATCAACAAAAAGTAGAACGTCTTGTTTATTTACATCTCTAAAATGTTCTGCCATTGTAAGTGCTGATAAGCCTACTCTCATTCTTGCACCAGGTGGCTCATTCATCTGTCCAAAACATAAGGCAACTTTTGATTGAGTTAAATCATCTGCATTGATAACGCCTGATTCTTTAAATTCTTCGTATAAATCGTTCCCCTCTCTAGTTCTTTCCCCTACGCCACCAAATACAGAAACCCCACCATGTTCTTTTGCGATATTATTGATCAATTCTTGAATAAGAACCGTTTTCCCAACACCAGCGCCTCCGAATAATCCAACTTTTCCTCCTTGTCTATAAGGAGCTAAAAGGTCAATAACTTTAATACCAGTTTCAAAAACTTTTGGCTTGGTTTCTAGGTCGGTTAACTTTGGAGCAGCTCTATGAATTGGAGCAGTATCTTTAGTATTTACTGGACCTTGTTCATCTACTGGCTCTCCTAAAACATTAAATATTCTTCCTAAAGTTGCCTCTCCCACAGGTACTGATATTGGTGCACCTGTGTCGATTGCTTCCATGCCCCTTACAAGGCCGTCTGTGCCACTCATTGCAACTGCTCTTACTCTGTGGTCACCTAGGAGCTGTTGGACCTCTGCAGTAAGCGCTATATCTTGTCCCGCAGGATTTTTAGCTTCAATCCTTAAAGCATTTAATATTTTGGGTAATTTACCAGCTGGAAATTCTACATCTAGAACTGGGCCAATTACCTGACGTACTACGCCTTTTGTTTGTGAAGAAATTGATGGAGTTGCTACCATTTTTTATTGATTGGTGGTGAATAGCTGATTTTAAACAGCGCATAATCCGAAAATACTACCACCTCGCGGGTAGATTCGTTAAATGGGTTCGGCCACCCGCACAGTTTAAGTATGGTTTAATTGCCTCTTTGCAGATTATGTTGTTGATGATACGGATGGAGAATTTCTCTTTCCACTTTTATGGCGCAAAGCGTCTCAACTATGATCCTCCATTAATTTATGGCAGCTGTTTCACTTACAGTCTCTACAGTAAAACCACTGGGAGATAGAATTTTTATTAAAGTTTCCGCATCTGAGGAAAAAACTGCTGGGGGCATTCTTTTGCCTGATTCAGCTAAAGAAAAACCACAGGTTGGAGAAGTTGCTCAGGTGGGCCCTGGCAAACTTAATGAAGATGGTTCTCGACAAACTCCAGAAGTGAGTATTGGCGATAAAGTTTTGTACAGCAAATATGCTGGTACAGACATTAAATTGGGAGGAGATGAATATGTCTTGCTCTCAGAAAAGGATATTTTGGCTGTAGTAAGCTAAAATATTTGTTTCAAAAATTATTAAAACTTATTACTAAATTACTGCCTAAACATGGCTAAAAGAATTATTTACAATGAGCAAGCTCGTAGAGCGCTCGAGAGAGGAATTGATATCCTTGCTGAGTCTGTGGCTGTAACGCTTGGACCAAAAGGAAGAAATGTTGTACTAGAGAAAAAATTTGGTGCTCCACAAATTATCAATGATGGCGTAACGATTGCTAAAGAGATCGAATTAGAGGACCACATTGAAAACACAGGGGTTGCTTTAATCAGACAAGCTGCTTCAAAAACTAATGATGCAGCTGGAGATGGTACTACAACAGCTACCGTTTTAGCTCATGCAATGGTTAAAGCAGGGTTGAGAAACGTCGCTGCAGGAGCTAATGCAATTACCTTGAAAAAAGGAATTGATAAAGCGACTGAATTTCTGGTTGGTAAAATTCAGGAGAATTCCAAACCTATTAGTGATAGCAATGCTATAGCCCAATGTGGAACTATTGCTGCTGGTAACGACGAAGAAGTAGGTCAAATGATTGCCAATGCTATGGATAAAGTTGGTAAAGAAGGTGTTATTTCCTTAGAAGAAGGAAAATCAATGACTACTGAATTAGAAGTTACTGAGGGGATGCGCTTTGATAAAGGTTATATTTCACCTTACTTCGCAACGGACACAGAGAGAATGGAGGCTGTTTTAGATGAACCATATATACTTCTGACTGATAAGAAAATTGCCTTAGTGCAAGATTTAGTTCCCGTTTTGGAACAAATAGCTAAAACTGGTAAACCACTAGTCATTATTGCAGAAGATATTGAAAAAGAGGCTTTAGCAACTCTTGTTGTCAATAGATTGCGAGGTGTGTTGAATGTAGCTGCAGTAAAAGCTCCTGGATTTGGTGATAGAAGAAAAGCTATGCTTGAAGATATGGCCGTTTTAACTAATGGACAACTTATTACTGAAGATGCAGGTTTGAAATTAGAGAATGCTACTTTAGATATGCTTGGAACTGGTAGAAGAATAACTATCAATAAAGAGACTACAACTATTGTAGCTGAAGGAAATGAGCAAGCAGTTAAAGCTAGATGTGATCAAATTAAAAAGCAAATGGATGAAACAGATTCCTCATACGATAAAGAAAAGCTTCAAGAACGTCTTGCTAAATTAGCTGGAGGTGTAGCAGTTATTAAAGTTGGAGCTGCAACTGAAACTGAGATGAAGGATAAAAAGCTTCGTCTTGAGGATGCTATTAATGCAACAAAAGCTGCTGTTGAAGAAGGCATTGTACCCGGCGGAGGCACAACTCTCGCTCATTTATCTCCTATTCTAAAAGAATGGGCCGATAAAAATTTAGAAGGAGAGGAATTAATTGGAGCTAACATTGTTGAAGCTTCACTTACTGCTCCTCTTATGAGAATTGCTGAGAATGCAGGCTCTAATGGAGCTGTAATTGCTGAAAATGTAAAAACTAAACCATTTAATGATGGATTTAACGCTGCTACTGGAGAATATGTAGATATGTCCTCTGCTGGTATAGTTGATCCTGCAAAAGTTACACGTTCAGGATTACAAAATGCAGCTTCAATAGCAGGAATGGTTCTAACCACCGAATGCATAGTTGCAGATTTACCTGAGAAAAAAGACTCAGCTGCTCCTGCGGGTGCTCCAGGTATGGGCGGTGACTTCGATTACTAACTAAACAATAGTTATTTAATTAATTTTTTAAAAGGGATCATTAATATGGTCCCTTTTTTATTCAACTTTTATGAAATCCACCCAGCGCTTAGAATAATTGCGAGAGACAAAAATATAACTAAAAAAGTCCAAGTTATTTTATTTAGAGAGGCCTCTGCACTACTAGCGCTGTTAAACATAGAGCTTCCACTTGCAGCTATTCCTCCCATTCCATCACCTTTAGGGCTATGAAGTAAAACTAAGAGAATGAGAATAAGTCCAGTGAATACCCATATCCAACTAATAATTTGAATCATTGCTTAAAAGACTTTTATTAACTTTAAACATGTTGAACTACCTTATTATAACCTTTTAATTCAATTTCTTGAATAAGTGATTTGCCTGTCATTTCTGTTGGTATTGGGAGATTTAACAATTGCAATAAAGTTGGAGCAATATCTGCTAAGCCAGCATTATCTCTTAAATTAATTTGATTCCCCATATTTGGGATTTTTCTTTTTTCACCTTCAATTAAAATTAATGGAACTTTATTAATTGTATGAGCTGTCCATGGTTCTCCTTCAGGTCCTTTCATGACCTCTGCGTTGCCATGATCGGCTGTAATAAGAATGCTTCCACCCATTTCTCCAGTAGCGTTAACTATTTTACCAATACATTTATCTACTTTCTCTATAGCTTTTATTGTTGCATCCATGTTGCCTGTATGACCAACCATATCAGGATTGGCAAAATTGATTACAACAAAAGAATAATTTCCACTTTTAATTGCTTTAGAGCAACTAATAGTTAGTTCCTCCGCAGACATTTCGGGTTCCAAATCATAAGTTGCGACTCTTGGAGATGGAATCAAATGTCTCTCTTCTCCAGGTAAAGGAATTTCAACTCCTCCATTGAAAAAGTATGTTACGTGAGGATACTTTTCTGTTTCCGCGGTTCTATATTGCTTTAGACCGTTTTCTGAAACTATTTGGCCTATAAAATTATTGAGTGATTCAGGAGGAAATGCAACTTTAACGGGAAAGTTCTGATCATATTGAGTAAAAGTGACAAGATCTAGATTTGGATAATTTTTTCTTTCAAAGTCTGAGAATTCTTTAATTGAGAGGGCTTTGATTATTTGTCTTGCTCTGTCTGGACGAAAGTTAAAGCAAATCAAACTATCACCATCTTTAAGATAGTTTTCAGAAATTCGTATGGGCTCTATAAATTCATCGGTTATGTTTTTGGCATAACTTTTATCTATGTAATCCTGAGGAGAAATATTTGTTATTTGAATATCTGGATCAGTTAAATTAGCATATGCTTTTTCAGTTCTATCCCATAATAGATTTCTATCCATAATCCAGTATCTTCCGCATATAGAAGCTATTTCGCCAGTATTAAATTTTTTTATACATGATTCTATTTGATTTAGATATTTAGATGCACTTTTTGCAGGAGTATCTCTTCCATCAGTAATGATATGGATTGCAACTTTTTTGATTTCATTATCAGATGCCCATTTTATTAAACCTAATAAATGTTCAATATGACTATGTACACCTCCATCAGAACATAATCCTGTTATGTGCAAAGTAGAATTATTTTTCTTTAATGAATCAGCCATCTCTCTTAACTCATTCACCAAACTTAACTGATTTTTTTTTACAATATTTGAAATCCTTACAAGTTCTTGTTGTATTATTCTTCCCGAACCAATTGTAAGGTGCCCTACCTCTGAATTACCCATTTGACCATCTGGGAGGCCTACATCAGATCCACTAGCACTTATTAATGTGTGGGGATAAGCATGCCACAAAGAGTCCATTATCGGTGTGCGGGCACTTTTTATGGCATTATCTGATTTTTCTTTTCGATATCCCCATCCATCTAATATTGCTAGAACTACAGGGCTCTGAGGAACACTTAATCTTTTTATATTTTTGCTGCTAATCTTTGACATATTTAGATCAAATTCAATTTTTAATGATCCAACCTTAAATTTAGCTTCAAACGTTACTCTTTAACAATTTATATTTAACATAGTTAGCTTTTGCTAATTTATGGAAATAGTTAGATGACTTTTATTTAGTGATAAATTATGTCCAAGAAAACAAAAAAAATCGTAATACTTTCTGAAGTTGAGCTTAGAAAGACCGTTTCACGTCTAACTTCCGAAATTATCGAAAAAGTAAATAACCTGGATAACCTTCTATTGGTTGGTATCCCGACTAGAGGAATTGAGTTGGCCGAAGTTCTTGAAAAAGAATTATTCTTAAAAACAGGTTTAAGAGTTAGCAAAGGAACAATTGATCCAACTTTTTATAGAGATGACCAAAATAGAGTTGGAACTCGTTTAATAAAAATTACTGATATTCCAACTCCTATTGAAAAAAAAGAAATTCTTTTAATAGATGATGTAATTTACACAGGAAGAACAATTAGAGCTGCTATGGATGCTTTATATTCTTGGGGCAGACCTCAAAGAGTTATGTTATTAGTAATGGTAGATAGAGGTCATAGAGAATTACCTATTCAACCAGATTTTTGTGGTAAAAAAGTGCCTACTAGTAAAATTGAAAGTATTAGTTTACGTTTAAATAGAGTTGATAATGAAGAAGGAGTCTTCTTGAATAGCTAGCTTTTAGAAGATATTTCCTAAATTATATTCGCCTAAACATTCATCTTTAATATCAAAACACTTAACTAATAAATCAGCACTTTCCGTGATTTTAAAAAAAAGTTTTAAGTTGTCTTGTCCAATATTCGATCCTTTTTTCAGTATTATTTTGAGTGGAGTTTTGTCCCATTTTATAATTTCTTCTTCATTTTGAACTTCTGATAATTTTGGAAGTCCATTTTCGAAAATGACATCATATGCTCTTTCTTTTTGTGTTTCCCCAATAATGATTTCGAATATTTTCTGATTATTTTTACTCGGTTGAAGGATTATTTTAAATGGTTTTTCAGTTGGCCATGTTTGACCTTTGCAAAAAATAGGATGCCAAAAGTGTTTTTGTTCTCTTTTATTAAATAATCTTATAGATAATCCTTTGTTTAATATGTCTTTAATTTTTACCCCTGGGGTCATTGCTAAAGCTCCCAAAGCTATTGATTCGATAGGAGGTGGAGACTTTATTTGAATTTTCGAAATTTTTTTTGTTATCCATTCTTTAATTAATGGTATTTGAGTTCCTCCACCTACCAAAACAATTGCATTTAAATCGTCAACTGTGCAAAATTTTCCTCTTGATTGATTTAATAAATCTTTGAGCAAAGAGTTAAGGTGTTTAAGAAAATTATTTTCAATGAGTATGTTCTCAAATATTTCTTTACTTAGGTAAAATTCTTTTTCTTCAGATTGTTCAGTAAATAATTTTATGGGATATTTATCATCATATTTGATTGCAGATGAACTGAGTTTACATTTTATCGCTTCTGCATTAAAAAGATTAGTAGTAGAATTATTGCCTGGAATAAAATAATTAACTAACCATTGATCAATATCTTTCCCACCAATTTTTGAGCCTGTTTTGCCAATTATTTCAGCACACCTTATTTTTTGTTTTGAAATTGAGCTTACATCATTACCCTTAAATCTTAAAAGTTCAGCTATTGGACCAGATTTTCCTTCTCCTCCCTCTATTTTGACTATATTCATATCGATTGTACTTCCCCCAATATCTAATGTCATAATTTTTGAGCCAAATGGTATATTTATTCCTAAACTTGCGGCAGTAGGTTCATCAACAAGAGCTATCTCATCTACAGATATATCCTCGCAAAGGTTAACTAACCATTCTCTGTACCCCTTGTATGTATCTATAGGAGCAGTTAAAACAAGTCTTTTGATCTCATACTTTTGAGGAATATTTGCCCACAAAATTTGAAAAAATTTTTCGCCACATTCATTAGGGTTTAAAATATTTTTTTGGTTATTTTTTTCAATAGAATTTCCAATTAATCTTTTAAAGTTCGAATGAAAAAATAAATCAGAATTTGAGTTGTCTCTCATCTCTAGAGCACTAATACCAATTTTAGTAATTTTTGAAGGTTCCTCGAACCAAACTGCTGAAGGAATAACTCCTGGAGAAGATGTAATATTCGGTATTTCAACTAAAACAGAATTTATATCTTTTTGATCTTGAAAAGCTACAACAGTATTAGTGTTCCCTAAATCAATAGCAAGTGTTCCAGATAAACTTTTTTCCATATGAAATTATTTAAATCAATTAAGTTCTTTTTGTAATTTATGTTTTGAAACGGTCGAATAAATTGTAAAATACATTATTATAGTAAAAAATTTTTTTTAATGAACATATCTAATAATGCAAGAATTGATTCTAATGATCTTGCAAAGAGAGGTGAGAGCTTGATAAGAAAATCAACTAATAGATATTTAACTACAGTGAAAATTGCTTTCAGAGCTAAACAAAGACGTTTTGACGATTTTGATGGCTTATTAGAGGAGTCAAATATTAAACCCGTTCAAAGGTCAATTATTGAACTAAGCGATGAACAAGATCAACCTGATTTACTTCCAGGCTAATTTTGGTAAAAGACCAAAAAAGATGGAGATTACTTAGAGATTATAAAAAAGGCAAATTTTGCTTTTTGATTGGTGTTGATAATTGGTCAATCGAGTTACAAAAAAGTGAATTCTATTCACTTTACCTTTTACTCTTAAAAATTAATGAACAATTATTAGTTATCAAGGATCAACTGATGGATGAAGAATCTATTACTTTAGAATTAGAAAAACTTCCTTGGTATGTTGAGTTAGAGGGGAAAAAGAATGAATGGAGTTTAAGGTTTGTTTTTGAAAGCCAAGACCAAACTAGATCCTTCGAAATGTATTGGCCGATACCAATAGCACAAAATTTATTTTATGAAATAAAAAAGATGTGGGAATCAATGGATTAAAAGATAAATAAAATTGGAAATTTTAGAAAATATTTCCCCCTCCAAAAAAGAATTTTTCACAACTTTTCCACAGTATTTTTTTTAAAAATATCTGACGATCTAAAGGATGTGGAAAACTTTTGATTTTAAATAAATCTTTATATTTTAGTAAGATTAAATTTTACAAAATTAATTTTGATGAATACCCTATTTATGACTGAATTCTCATTATTCTATACCTGAGACTGTGTTTTAATAATGCTTGTTGACGATTTATTGATTTTGGAGAAAACTACGTCTTGTAGGTTTAAATTTCAAAATTTTTTAATATGCAAGAGTTTAATTACGAAGAAAATTTAAAAGTATTAAATCATAAAGATGAGGTAATCAGTTTCAAATGTGAACTTCAAGAAAATCTTCAAAAGGCTATGAAAGAATTCGTTGAGGAGCATCCTAACTGGGATCAATACAGGATACTACAAGCTGCTATTGCTGGATTTTTGATGCAAAAAGGATTTCAAAATAGGGATTTAACAAGACTCTATATTGGTAATATGTTTTCAATGAATTTTGAGGATTAAAAATTTTTATATTTTTTCTAGCAGTATTTTTGCAATGTCATTTCTGACAGGCAATATAGATAACCTATTTCCTTTTTTTACGACTAATAAATCATCCTCATTAAATAAAATCTTTAATTCAGGTAAACTTAAAATCTTATTTGATTTAGAAATGTATTTTACTTTTACACAATCCCATCTAGGATTATCAGGTTTCGATTTTTGATCAAAATATTTTGAATCTTGATCAAATTGAGTAGGATCAATAATATTTAGATCTATTACCTCCATAAGTCCCACAATACCTGGGGGTTTACAATTCGAATGATAGAAAAAAACTTTATCTCCTTTATTCATTTTTCTCATGAAATTTCGAGCCTGATAATTTCTTATTCCATCCCATAAAGTTACACCGTCATTTTTTAAATTATCTATGCTGTAAGCATCAGGCTCACTTTTCATTAGCCAGTAGTTTATTTCAGTCATATCAGTTAATTATGAGAAAGTTACAATGTGTGAACAGTGTGTGAACAGAGTGCGTATTTAGTCTTCTCTGCAAACGTTCAAATCATCGATTTATTTAATCTAATTTACCGTAAATAAATTAAACCTAAAAGTGTATAGTTACAGATCGCTTGAGAGATACTTTTTATTTATCCTCATTAATCTGTAGCTATTGAGAAACCTAGTTATAGCTTGATTCTTGACCTATCTGTTCACACAGAATTGATTATCTGTTCACATAGGGGTTATAAATTAAAGCTATTACTAGGTTTTGTTCTCTCTCAATAGAACAACGCACCCAAAGCTTAAGCCGCTTCTGGAGCGAATATTCTGCTGTTCTCCCTCCAGTATCTGCAGCCCTTAATTAGGTGATCACCTTGAGGAATAAGCTTTTGATGAAAGGGACAAGTAAGGATGGTGACACAAGAACTTGTCGTGCTGTACCTGAAGTGATTGCAAGTAATACAAATCTTCCGTCGTTTTCTTACTAATATTTCGTCCTCTAGATAACCCCATTCCTGCCAGTACTCCATAGCTATATAGTACAAGTGTACTAATATTTATAGCAACTGAAAAGGGTAAGAGTCAACAAGTTTATTTGCCCTTTAAAAGGATAGCTCTTGCTATGTTCCATCTCCGCTCGAAAGACTCTTCTCTGCTTGATTCTTCTATCTGTTGCCTTGCTTATCTACACCGTTGTAATAAACGCCTAGAACATTTTCTACAAAGGGTTCAAGGGCTTACTTTTTGATTTAAGAAGCTTTGTGAACTCTTCCATCAACCTCTCAAGCTTGTCACTCTTTAGGTTGTTTATCCACATTGAACCCTGATGATGGAAAGAATAACCTTCACTACTTCTTCGCAGCTGAGCCAAGGATGAGCGTCTTTTATTAGTTGCGTTCTGTCCATTTTTATTTAGTCTTAATTATCTAGCTATAGTTTTCAAAGGGGTATAGGGGGTCAATTCTTTTGGCGATTATATATAAAAACTAAGAGAGATTTATTTAATTTTTTCAGATTGCCTGAGATCTTATCAATTCATTGCATTTAGTTAGCTTTTTATATCCAATCTGAAACTTCTATTGTTGAGATATTAACTCCATGAGTAGCTATCCAAGAGCCATGGGCTTCAAAGAACTTTTGCATATTACCTTCCGGAGCCTGATGGATAACAATAACTTTTTGAGGATTTTTCTTGCTTTGACCTCTATAAAGAGGCTTGATATCAAATTCAGAAAGTCTTTCACTTGATTCCTTGCTATCAAAAAACTTTAACCATTCATCAAAAGTAGATCCAATTTCAAATGTGAAGACAGTTGTTAGATTAATTGTCATACAAAATTGACTCATCTTTAATTACTGATGAATATAACTAGTAAATAATTAGAAATCTAGTAATTTATCTGAATCCCAATTTTCATCGTTAAATTATCATTAGGTGGGCCTATTAAAAATCGAATAATTAAGTACAATTAAATAGATATCATTATCAGGATTGACAAAGAGACATCAGTTAAATATCAACATAGATGAGGCTTTATTAAAGCAACTAAAATTACTCGCATTGTCTGAGGATTTAGCTTTAAGTGTTTTTATAAGAAATTCGCTTAGAAAAATAGTTTCTAGTAAAAAAGAAGATTTTCCAAATAAGAAAAATCCCTTTTCGGAAATGGACGCCTTGAATTGCACTAATTTCATGAGAGCAATATTTCAAAAGAAGCGCGTTAAAAAGCCTTATTCATCCGATCTAGATGCATTTAATGAGCTTTTAACTTATATAGAATCTTCCAAGCAATGGACTAAAGATTATACAAAACGATTGAGAGAAATTTTGCTTGACGACTCAAATCCTCCTTGGAATGCAAATGAATTAAATGCCATAACAAGAAAAAGAGAATGTGAATGCCCAATATATTTAGGATTAAAAGATTGGACTGGTTGTAATGAGTATCCTTCTCAAGATTTAATTTGTAACTTAGGAGGCTCCTTGGTTTTACTTATAGAAAATCAAATTTAAAAATAAATTCTGATTTGAAATCCTAATAAAAATTAAAAATGAACATTAATTTATGAATATTCAAGTATTTAAAACCAAGATTTTTGTCTGAAAGATTTTTATAGACTAGATTTATAGCAATAAAAATGAAATATTATTTGTTTTGTTACTATATTAATAGTAATTTACTAGTAATATAAAAGGAAAGAAGATTAAATTTCTTGTTCTTGACTTATCAAAAGGAAACAAAAAAAAATTTTTCAAAATTGCTTTCATTTAGAAGTAATTTGAACTTCCTTTTTATTGTTAATTTTTTAATATCTATTTTTATATTTGATCTAGCGAATGCAGACAGTGATGATGCAACTTTAAAAATTAATACTGAACTCGTAGTAGATTATTTAGAATCAAAAGGTGAAATAGAAGTCCTCAATCTTGATTCAGAAGTTATTGAGCTTATCCCAGAATATGCGAAAAAAAGAACTGAGATTGATATTGATTATTTAGATCCAAAAAATGAATTAGAGGATTATATTGTTGATACTGGAGATTCTCTATTAATTACATTTAAAAATAAACCTAGAGGTTTAGGATTAATTGAATGGGAATATGATCCTGAGAGCATATCATATTTGAACCCTAGAAATGACTTGAGAAACTATAAATTAGATGAAGGAGATACTATATCGATTCGATTTTTAAACACTCCCGAACTAAACGGTAACCATACAATTGATCAGGAAGGAGAAATATATATTTCTCTATTGAAATCAATATATATAAAGGGTCTCAACATATATCAATTAAAAAATTTATTAGAAAAAAAATATAAGGAATTTCTTATTGATCCTAAAATTGATATCAAAATTTCACGATTTAGATTTATAGGTTCTGGAATATATTCAATTAATAACGAAGGAGAGCTAATGCTCCCACTTCTTAAAGAAACTTACGTAAGGGGGTTAACTACAAATGAAATATCTAATTTATTAAGTAAAAAATATTTAAATTCGGAATATATTTCTTCAGAGGTGGAAATTAGAATAGCTAACTTTAAAAGTCAAAGAATCTTAATATCTGGCGAAATAAGAAATCCTGGAATCTATACATTCCCAGCTTATAGTTCTGGAGGGTTTCTTGCAGTAGAAAATATAAAAGATGAATCATCTCAAAAAGGAGAAATGGGAAATGATACAGGAGACTCTATTTCAAAAGAAATTGATGGGAATAATATTACTCAAGGACAAATGAATAGCCGCGAATTAAATGCATCTTTAAATCAAAATGCTCAGAACAACACTAATATGAAAAATTTTCAAATAAAAAGTCCATCTGAAAATTTCACTTCTATCTCTAATGCAATTAGAAAAGCTGGAGGAATAACTTCTAAAACTGATTTGTCCCGCATCGAAATAATAAGAGATATACCTATAGGGAAAGGAGGTGGAAAGCAAAGAGCAATAGTCGACTTTACTTCTTTTCTAAATGAAAGTGATCCTACTAATGATATTAGATTATTTGACGGAGATAGAATATTTTTACCAGAACTCGCATCAGCTTCTTCAGATATTATCCCAAAATCAATTCTAAGCGGTCTTTCTCCAAGATTTATAACAGTTAATATTTTTGGTAGAGTAGAAAATCCTGGAACTGTAAAATTGCCCCTAGAGGCTTCCTTATCAGATGCTATTAATTTGACTGGACCAATAAGACCTTTATCAGGAAAAATTGTTTTGATAAGGTATAACAAAGATGGCACAATTTTAAATAAAAATATTTCTTATTCTGACAAAGCAAAAAAAGGTTCCCAAAGGAATCCTTTTTTGAAACAAGGTGATTTAATATCTGTAAAAAATAGTTTACTGGGGAAAACTACAGGAGTTATTAGGGAATTTACAACACCATTTGTCGGAATTTATTCAACTAAAGAAATAATTGAAAGTTTTAATGAATAGGTTTTTTTTTATGGCTTATGTCTCTGTAAGTTTAAATCGGTACTTAATGTAAATTAACCTAGTTCTATATTATAAATTAAATCTTAAATTATGTAGATAAACTTATATTGAGCTCATTTATATATAAGTTATATAAATCAAAAAAAGTAGTCTTTTTTACCAATTAAATCTACCTGTTATTGAATAAATATATTTGTACTTGAAAAGCCAATAAAAAGTACTTTTTCTTGAAATAAAGATTGACAAGACATTCATAAAAAAAACTTTTATAAAGCATTAACTTCTTTTATGAATATGTTCCTAACCAACAAGACTCGTTTAAAAATTAAGGATATTGTAAAAAGGATTTCACTTGATGAACCTGTTGCATTGGAAGAAAGAATTTATGTAGAAAAGTTTGCAAAACATAATTCAACTATATGGACATGGCTTAAGAAAGCTAATAGCTTGAGGAGATATGGCAAACAAAAATCAGATGGAATAAATGGACTTATCCAGAATCTTGGCCTTGATGGTTTAGAAACTGAAAATCATTTCGATCCCAAAAATGATGATCTTGCTGATTGGTTTAGTGGATCTCCTGATTGGGTTAGAAGGAGCTAATTGCTCTTCGTTTAAAATAAATTCAAATTAATAATGAAAAAAGGGAACTTCCTCAACTTGTCTTGGAGCATAATCACAAATTCCGAATTGCATACATTCCATTTGAGCATCAGTTAGTTTTCTCTCAATTGATAATGTATCAAACAAACCACCAAATGCATGTTGAATTTTATTTTTAATTAGATTTCCGTAAGTCATAATTAACCCCCTTTTTTAGAAGTTATTTAGTATTAGTTATATACAAGAAGCAAGAGTTTTAATACCTAAAATACAAACTATAAATTAATCTTTTTTAAAATATTTCACTAAATTCATAATCAGTATTTTTGCTCTAGGAAATTTTGACTATAACCTCTAATTTAGACCTGCTAATTGGAGGTTTCACTTCATGAGTACTTACAAAACGAAATACTTTAAAAACACAAAAAAAATCAATAATACTCTCTGGTTGGATAAATTAATTAATCAACTTGAAAAAAAATCAAAGGGAGTTTGATCATGAATACATTTAGAAATAAACAATTCAAAAATGAATTAGATCCTAAGTATGCCTTCTATGATTGTCTTCGTAGTTGCGAAATTAAGAGTAATTATGAAAAGTCCTTAGAAGAATGCGTCGAAAATTGTGAACATAGTCCATTACCAAAGAATCTCGATGGCTAAAAATAGGAATTTAAACTCTATTCAATACTTATTTTGACGTTGTAGGATTTTTATATAAATTTAAGGAGGGTAATCTTATGACCAACCTCGCAATTGAGCTACTTCTTCTAATTGTAGTTTTAGTAAATTTTGGAGCGATTCTTACAGCTAACATTTATTCTCAATCACTAAGAGAAATGCAACGCAAGAGATTATTTTGTAGTGAATCTATAAGCAACCCATATTGTATTGTTTGATAAATTTATTCCAAACTAATGTCTCAAAAACTAGTTTCAAATATTAAAAGTTAACTTACATCAAATTTAAAAATAAGGTGTGTATGGAATTTCTGTTTTTAATGCATCGCCATAGTAACTTTCAGCTGACTTTAGTAGGATCCAATAAATAAAATTTAGAAATGATTTTTCCATAAAATTATAAATAACCTTTCCTAATTCAAATCAGAATTTCAAATAAAAACATCGTAGAAAATACTTAACTAAAGAGATTTAGGTTTTCTTAGTTAATTTGTGATGGCAGGTTTGTCTGAAATGCTACTAAAGCTTGTTTTATCAATCGATTTGGTAATATTGCTTATTGATTCCTTTAATTTCTGAAGATATATTAAATAAAATATAAAAATAAGAAATTTATGAGTACTCAAAAAAGCCAAAGCCATAAAAGACAAGAGCAAAATAATACAGAATGGTTAGATGAATTAATCAATAAGATTGAAAGCATGAAAAACAAGATATCAAATACTTATTAATCATTCTTCTACATTTGTTATCAAGTCAGCTTATAGTTTTCTAGGTTGGCTTTTTTGATGATTTGATAATTTTCCATGCTTCTGATGCCGTGTCTGCATATTGGAAAAGGTTTAAATGTTCATCTTCAATTAATCCAAGATCAGCTAAATATTCAAAGTTAATTATCTTATTCCAATACTCTCTACCAAAAAGTATGATTGGGATTTTTGTTTTCATTCCTGTTTGACAAAGAGTCAATAGTTCAAATAATTCATCTAGTGTTCCAAAACCTCCAGGAAAAAATACGGCAGCTACTGATCGCATAACAAAATGGATCTTTCTTAATGCAAAATAATTAAATTTAAAGCAAAGACCGGGAGTTATAAAAGCATTTGGTATTTGTTCATTAGGGAGACTGATATTTAACCCTATAGACTTACAATTTGCTTCAAATGCACCTCTATTAGCAGCTTCCATAATTCCTGGCCCCCCACCTGTAACAATCACATGCGAATTACAGTTTTTATTTTGATTATTAATTGAAGCAAGCTTAGAAAACTCCCTTGCAGATTGATAGTAATGACTCATTATAAGCAAATTTTCTAATCTATTTAAATTTCGTTTTAGAAGTATCGATTTAGGATTTTTTTTAATTAACTCTTTTATATTTTCAATTCTCTTTTTTGTATTTGACTCTTCTGTAATGCTTGCGCCTCCAAAAATAATTATGGTTGAAAGAATTTTATTTTCTTCAAGGATTAAATCTGGTTTCGTAATTTCAAGAAGCATCCTAACTCCACGCATTTCATTTCGGCTAAGTAAACCATTATCTTCGTGAGCCAATTTATAAGTATCAGAATTAATAATTAAATTCAGGTTTTTTAAATTATTAATTTCATGAGATATATGCTTTTTGTTTTTTTTCATTTCAAACAAGAGTTTTAACTTTTCTTTCTAAAGGATTTAAATAGACTCTTTTGATTTTGTTATTTTCGTAAATCCAATAAACAGGAGGACTTTGTCTTGCCTTAATTAAATTAACTTTGTCTAATTTTTGAGGGATAAATTCTTTAGCAGGATCAAAAAATTTATCTCTTTTGGGTTGGTTTAAAACAATACTACCTTCTTTCCCTGAGATAGATCTGTGATAAGTTCCTATAGGAATTTGTAATGCTCCCATAGATCTATTTAAATAAATCACATGATGAGGTTCATCCCAGGAAGGATTTATTAAAACAAATTTCCTTTCTCCAGTGATTACTAAATTGTGGTCAATTTGATGATTGTGAACGTAATATTGCTCATCTTTTAAATCATCTGGAGGAGATATAGCTTCCCCAGAATGGATCACAACATCAGAACCATTAGAACTATCTATGCCTGCATCAAAGAATGTGACTTTTGGAGTCTCTCTAAAAATATTTATTGGGAAGAATCTTAATTCCATAGTGCTAACTCCCTTTTAGAAAATTTATAAATACAAATAAAAATTTATTTACTTTTAAAAAACAGCTATTTTTTGATTTCTAATTGCAACAAACCAAGCAATCTTCTTGATTTGGATAATCTATACATTCTTTGTTTAATGTTTCTTCTAAGAAATCTACTTTCTTAACATAATCAAGATCTTTTAATTCTTTTTTTGGAACAGTGAATTGAGTTTGAAGTTTCATTTTCTATTCTCCTAATTAATACTGTTTTTTGAATCCATTCCAAGTTTGAGAAAACCTTAATCCCAGATAAGAAATTAAAATTGTCCAAAATAAGATTTCTATACCTAAATTAGTCATTTGCTTGGCCTCCTTTCTGTCTGATTATTCTTTAGTACGGGTATTATGTAAAAATCAAGCGTAAGAATACCTAAAAGTTAAAGTATTAATCACAAAAAATCTTGCAATGGTTGTTACTCGGATGTTCTGCACATTCGTTATTCCAATAAGCTTCAATTTTTTTAAGCTTATTATCAAATGAAAGGTTTTTTTTATCCAAATTAATTTCTTGGATAGTAAATGTGTCATTTAATGCCATAAGACTTACCTCTTGACTACACCTATGTTCTAATTCATTTGAATAGTAAATTTCAAGTTTTATGTGTGCGGTTAGAGGAACAAAATTGTACGGATTAAGGATCAAAAAAAAATCTCAAATTATGAATAATTGCAATGAAAATATCCTTAAAAAATTTATTCCAACTTTAAAAAAATTTGTATAAATTTTGCTTAGAAATTTTATCTCTTTAATACTTTCTCAGGTCTAAAAGTATCTATCATTCATCTAATCTATCTGCATATTCTCTTAAAATCTCAGCCATCTTCTGAGGTGGAATTTCTTGTTGATATTCTCTACATAAATCAAAAAATTTATCTAAGAAATCTTTCATTGAAGAGGAAATAAAAATTAGCGTTTCATTTTAAAAGTAAAGTATGCAAACCCACCAAGCAATAAAAGACTCACAACTCCATAGGTAATCGCTATGCCGTACATGTAGGTCATTTATTTATAAAGACATAAGCAGAATATAAATAAACTAAGAAAACTCCAATAGCAATAGAACTTCCATAAATAAGAAAGTTCCAAAATCTATATAATTTAGGTTTTTTAAATTCTTTTTCTTCTTCTTTAGTAATCATCTATTTTCTTTTTCTTCTCTTGCAGCATTACCTTTTGCTCTTAATACAAAAGTTATTGTAAGGGCAGCGCTTAATATCACAGCATCAATTAATAGGTGCGGGGAAATATTCATCAGCTGAAAAGAGAAATAAGAAGAGTCATTATCTTTTCATAAATAAATCTATTAAACATTAAAGTAGAGGGGTTCATCCCTCTAAGTTTAGATCGACTGTCAATCACTGACTATTTTAGATTTTAGCTTCTTTAACAATCATTATTTTATTTAGCCAGAGCAAGAGAAGGAACCTGCAACTATATTTTTAAAAATTGGCGCTTGACCCAAGGCATACAAAAAGAAAGTTGATGATACTAGAGTAATAGCTATTTTCGAAAGTCTATTAAATTTTAAATTTGATACTTTTGAAAATGCAGAATTCATTTATTAATTTATTTATTTAACTTACTATAACTGCATAAAATAGATATTCAGCCTCAAAATTTACCAAAGAAAAATTTTATTGCTCCTTTTCTTTAGCTTGCATTTTTATAAGTTCAAATTCTTTTTTAGAAACTATTCTGATTTTGTATTCTGGATACCTTGTCTTCCACCATTTATTGATGGCAATAAATACTCCTTCTAAATCTTGGGCACAAATTTTTACCCATAAAATCTTATTTTCAACTTCTTTATAGAATTGCCAACTTGTAGCTGAAGCCATTAAATTAGTTAATCAAATGTAAGTGATATTTTATTTTTAAATTATTTGCTATTGATTAAGTTAAATACTTTGTTCATAACCGAATCAAGATTTGATTAATTTTATAACAAACCATAATTTTTAATTTATTTTTATGAGGTTAATATCTTTAAATTCTTTCAAATTTATAAATTCAGTTCTTATTGAATTATTTAATTTTTTCATATCTTTGTTATTTATAATTCCATAAATTGGCTCTATTTTAGGGATTTGCTCTTTTTTAATTATCCTGGCCTGTGGGAGATAAAATTTCAATAAATTTAAATTTTTATTATCTAATTCACCTATAATAAATATCTGGTTATTATTAATTATTTTTTTTATATCGGGCTGATAAATAAAATCTTTTATTTCAGTATTTGGGTTTCCTATTGTACCATTAATAAAAAGCGTATTTAGTATAAAAATTTGGATAAAAAATATTGATAATATATTATTTATATTAATAGATTTTGAATTAGTTTTATATATTAGATTTAAAGATAGAATCAGTGATATTAATGATAAAAAGGAAATTATAAATCCTTCAATTAAGTAGAATTGATTAAAGATTTTTAAATGAAAATTTAATATTGATATGAAAAATATTAAGGAACTTATTATCAACATTAATCCTCCAAATATTCTTAAGATCAATTTTGATTCATATGATTTTTTTTTAAATGATTCATAAATTCCAAAAGAGGCATTTGATGCCAATAAAGGAATAGTAAATAATCCATAATGAGAATATTTTGAAGCTGTAAACATCAGGAGAACAATATTTATAAAAGGAGTAAAAACTAATAAAATTTGAATTTCTCTGGATTTATTCTTTAGGATATATCTAGTCCCATTAATTAAAAAAATAAAGAAAGGTGTAGATAGTAAAATTAGATTCCTTGGATAAAATAAAAAACCCTCTAATATGTTATTTTCAGTTAATGTTTTTGCCTTTAATAACATATATGGCCTTATTAACGAATCAACTCCATATGTTCGATATGAAATGTAGTAAAAAATAATTAGAGGTATTAAACCTACAAAAAATCCAATAATCAAATATCTCGTATTTCTATATCTTAGTTTTTTTATTTTGAAATAAATCAATGGAAATATACTGACTAAAGGTAATAGTTGTAAATAACTTCTTACAAAAAATGGAAGTGACAGAAAAAAACCGCTTAAAAATAGAAATTTATTTTTATTTTTTTCTTTTAAAGAATTACTTGTTTTTAGTAAAAATAAAATACCTAATAAGTTTAAAAAGATATAAAGTGTATCAGGACTACAATATTTGCCGTAGCTGAACCAAAGAAATGATGAAGATAATGTAAAAATGGATATTAATCCAATTTCTAAAGTACTTATATCTTTAATTATTTTGAACAATACAAATGAAGAAAGTATTGAGAATATATAACTTGGTAATCTTGCTGAAAATTCACTGATTCCGAACATTTTAAAACTCAATGCAATTAACCAATATGAACCAATAGTTTTATGATGTGCCTTTTCAAAAGGTGTGAACCAATTATTAGAATCTATTATTAATTTTGCTCGATTAGCATAAAGAGACTCATCGTGAGCCACTAAACTATGATTCTCGATAAAAAATATTGAACAAAAAGAAACCAAAAGAAGAATAGATATTAAAAAAAATATAAGCCTTTTATTGATAACTAAATTTTCTTCTTTTAGGTTCATCATTATTTATAAAAAAAATTCATTATCCAATAATGTTTTTTATTAAAGGAAGTTAAAGGTAAATACATTTTTTTAAACATTAGCTTTTATAAAAAGAAATATCTAATGGAAGAAGGGGCCATAGAACGACCCCTCTTGGTGAAACTCTTCCAAAGAAACACCTTTAAAATATTACTCTGAAAGATGTAATGTTTAACAAATTAACATAATTAAGGTTAAGAATTTATGCGGCCTTTTTGAAGGGATTAACATTTCTTAAAAAGTTATTTCTTTTGTGGGTGCTCATTTTTCTATATCTTTGATTTATGTCCATGATATATTTTCTTGCTTTTTTATCACTTTCAATTTTCTGTTTTCGAAGACGTAAAGACCTTAAATCTTCTATTGAAAGGAGGTCATCATCTCCATTGGAAATTAAATTATCAAATCTCATCATATTAAGAAATTAAGTATCTTCTTTAAGTGCAAGATTACCAACCTCATCTTTATTTGCAATAGAGATAATTAACCAATTTCATTCGAATAAGTTAATAAATGTTTAGTAAGTTTTTTATTTAAATATTAAAACCTTCAAAAAAAATTTCTAAAATCAAGAAAAACTTTTGGTTGAATTAGATGGAATTTTTACTGATACCAATGATTCGCCATAATGAGATTCGGCTGATCTGATTAGTAACCAGTAAAAAAAGTTAACTAAAGCTTTCTCCACGAGGATTTAGTAATTAATTTAAATAACCTAATAATTTTTGTAGTAGCAATATACAAAAAAATATTATCAAGTAATCAAGATATTTATCTCATAAAGCATAGATTCATATTAGGAGAGAAAATTTAAGATTTTAGGCTTTAGGTGGCGGACTAAATCCTCTTGGAGTATTGGACTTTACCCCGCTCTATTTTTTAGCAAAAAAAATAGTACTGCAAGGTAACTAGATCACCAATTATTCTATTTATTCTGAATAAGCATTTACGGCTTAATTGATCAAAAGTAATTGAGCGTATGTTGGTTTTTTTGTATAGTTTGGCTACAAAAATTTAGTTATATCAATCGATTCAGTATTTTTGCTCATTGATATATTGATTCTTAGAATAATATTATTATTGATGCCTAAAGAAGGTTTAATTTTGAAAAAAATAATTAAATTTTTTAAACTACTTAAGAGAAGAATTGACATTCGTAACGCAGAGACTGAATTGAAATTTATATTGGAAAATAAATAATGGGATTCCCACATTGCCCTATTTGTGTAGTTCTAGCATTTGTTTCAGTTTTTATGGGAGTTACTCGTAGTTATATGTTGTGTATTCTTGTTCGGGAGTTTATGAGAGCCGAATCTGCTTTTAAATTGAAGTTTAGTTTCTATTAATTGTTGACATCTAAGTATAAATACTTTATAAATGGATTGTAGTGAATACTACAAAATCGTCCGATCTACCATCTGATAGACCGCAGTACGACTCAAGCCATAGGACGGGGACTTGAGCAAGTTCAGGAGCTGCATCATGGTAAACATGTATTTCAATGGAAAGTCTTTCGTATATTGTAGAAAACAAGAAGAAAAGATTATAAAGCTTACTTATAGAGGATCTATTTACTTGAAATAAGATTTCTAATTTCTTTTTTTAAAAAAGTTTGGACATTTATTGACCTTTTTGGATTAAGTATTAATTAATACTTTATAAGAAGAACTTATAGTGGATATATTTTTTGCCTATTTAAAAATTCATATATTCGTATATTTAGTAACGAGAAATTAATTTTAAAGTAACTATTTTTTAATTAGATTTTCAAAAGGTTATGCAACCTATTTCTGAAGAACTTTACAAAAAAATAGTTGAGAGTTCTAAAAAATGAGTAATTTATTAATTGCCTTATTAGCTTTAGATATAGGCGTTAGCCTGTCTAAAGTTTTTATTTTTACTTGAAAATCAAATTACTTAGCATAAAAACAGCAATTGTTTTCTAAAAAAGAAATATTTACTGGGTATTCTTTATTTTATAAAATACAAAATTAAACTAATAAAAGAACTACCTACAAGTAGTAGTACCATCAACAGCGCTATTAACTTAGCTAGTCCCATAAAGATAAATCCGAATTTCCGGTAGATCTTTGCATCCAGTGAATTTTCCAAACATTATTTACTTTTTTAAAAATGGATGTCACTGTTGGTAAGTCGTCATTAGGAGCCCCTTTGTAAGTAAATTTTGAACCTAGTGTAAAGATGCACATTACGATATTTTCGCTTAAAAATTCGAATCTGTGAATTTTGGTTATTTCTGCCTTTTCTTGAACTATATCACCAGTAATCATTTGTTCGAATCCCTTTGCATCTATTGGATTACCACTCGGTCTTATGAATAAAAATTCTGGAGTAGCATTGTCAACAAAAAATGATGCCATTTTTTTTGGATTAGCAAACTCATCTAATAATGAAATTATTGTTTCTTTATCATTCATAAAAATAAGGGGAGTAACCTTTCTAGTTTAGATCTACTGTTTTAAATGTACAAATCGAAATGAGATAATTTTAAAAAAAATTCGTTAGGATGTTTGAAAGAATTAGATTTTAATTTAAATCATGATCAATTCATTAAATAAATTATTGCCCGTTAGCAAAAAGGTAAAAAAATATTTGCCTTTATTTATTGGATTTAAATTACTCACATTTACAGGCTTTCTTACTTATTTAATGAATCGCTAATTGATAAAACCTTAAAATAAATTTTAAATAAATTAAGATCTAGTGAATAAAGAAGAACGAATTAAAAGATTTAAGTCTATGTCGAGTATACAAAGACAAGAATTGATTTTAAAGAAGATGAAAGAGAGAGGCATAGATGTAGGAAGCGGGGTTCCTAATAAAAAATACGATAGCAATGAGGTTTATGAATTAATTCATATTGCGAAATGCTTTCCAGAACTAAGAAAGAAAAAATAATAAAATATGTAGGTTTCTTTAATTAAGTTAATTATTTTGGTTCCCTTATTGCAGTAATAATTAATCCACCTATCAAACCTAGATTCATAAATACTGCTCGTTGATGGAAAGGGAATAAATGAAAAATTATTGTTGTTGGAATAAGAAATAGTAATAAAAAGACTGTACCAATTTTTTGATTTTCTCCAAATATTAAAAAACCCGAACCCAAGATAAGACATATAATCGCACCTACTAGAAGAATAGATGAAATTTGATCGGGAATACCTTTTGAAGAAATATATTCAACTGTTCTTTCAAAATCATTTATTTTGCCTGGTATTGCAGAGATAAATATTGCTGAAATTGATACTCTTGCAAAAAAATCTAAAAAGGATCTGATACTTTTATTTTTTAAAAAAGTTTTTTTCATACATTTATTATAAGAAAAAATTTTTTTTAAATACTTAATTAGTTCGAAAAACTTTTAAAGTTTTCTAAAGAGTTTTAGCTTAATTAATAGAAATTTTTTTAATTGATTTGCATCTTTTAAAGGACATTAAAAGTTATTTTAAAATTCTCTTTTTATATTTATGCAATAATAAAATCTAATTTAAAATAAATATGTTTAAGAAATTTCTTCTAACTTCTTTTTTACTTTTTGGTTCTCTCATAACTATATATCCCTCAAAAAAAGAAAATACTAATTTTTTCGATTATTGTTTTACTCTAGAAAAAATAATTTCTAGAAATTCAGTAGAAAAAAGTAAGAATCTATCGAATAATTTTAAGCCTTTAGCAAAAGATATTACTCTATTTGGAACTAAGAAAACTAAAGGTAATTTGGCTAACAAGATAATTGATCAATATAAAAAATCTAAAAAATTATTCATTGTAACTTTAGTGCCAAATCAAATTTATTGTTTAGCAGGATATTGGATTGAGGCATCAAATCCAGGTAAATTTGAATCGATTTTCTATAAGAAAAGTAAACAAAAAATAAATGAATATAAAAATATAAAAAAAGAAGTAGACGAATTTATTAAAGATATTAATTTAGAATATAAATCTATAAAAAAAGAAATTAAAGATTTTTTTTTAGAAAATTAAAATTCTTTTTCTAATTCAATTGTTTTAATAGTTTTGTAAGTTACTCCGCTGGAAAATTAATTATTTTGACTTTCTAGTGCCACCATAGGAATAATTTTTATTTTTAGAAATTATACTCCAACATTCTTTACAACAAAAAATCCAGTCCGTATGAACTATGGATTTAACTCTGTAATGAATTTTATCTGGCTTACGACATGAATCACATTTTTTCATTTATCTATTAACATTTAAGTTTATTTTAGATAAGCGAAGTTTGATTTTAAAAGATTCACGAAAAAATTTTTATCGTGTCATTATAAATATGCACTCAAAATATCCTGGAGCAAAGCAGTGGTTTTGTTGAGTGCGATTATTTCTTGATGCCTTAAAATAAACCAAATGTTTTCTTTATATTTTTGAATTTAACCGAATAATTGTATAAACTTTTTTGAATTTTATTTATCTTTATTGCAAAAGAAAATATTTGATTATACATCGACATTGGAACTTTAAAAAGAAACTCACGAATCTTATTTTATTGATTTTAAGATGATTTTATAAGATTTTAAAATTATGAACATTTATCTTTTTTGGATATTATTTTTATCATTATGGGCAATAGTTCCCATAATGATTATCAAAGGTAGAGTGGACGAAGCTCCCAAGATTCAAACTTCACCAAAAGTAAAAGCAAAGAAAAAAGGCTGGTTCAATTAAGATAATCTTTTACTTAGAACAATAATCTGCAAGATAATCTTTGATAATTTAAATTTAAGTCAAATTAAACTTTATTTCTTAAAAGTGGAAAAAATAGAAAATAATTTTCTCTATTTGGTTGTCCTTGGAGGAAGAGTAAAAAAAGCTAATATTGAACTTCATGATGTTAGATGGGTTGTTGGGTCTAAAATTGAAGATACATACGATACTTTAAGAAAGAATTGGTTTGGATCTTCAAAAGGTTTGCATATCGATAGCTATAAAAAAATACAATATTTAGATGGTTATAAGATAAATCTTCGAAATATTGAAAATTTGAAAATAAACAATAACAAATTTTCTAATAAGAGTAGCACTAAAAAGAATTTATGGTTCGTCAATATTGGAGGCTATGATCCAACTTCTATGCAAGAAAAACATGAGTTTGGATTAGTTATAGCTACAAATAAATTAGAGGCAAAAAATATAGCTAAATCTAAATGGCTTATTGGGTGTAAAAAAAAGCATAAAGATGATCTTGCTTCTTTAGAAACATTAATTAGTTGCGATGATTGTAAACTAATAAAAAAGATAGATAATTGGGCAATAGAATTAACTCAAGATAAAAACTTTATTGAAGAAAAAAATTATCCTGATTGGTATGGATATCAAAAGATAGATGGGAAATAATGATTTAAGACTCTTTTAATTGCAAAAGAATTTTGCTTAATGATTTTTATTATTATTTATAATTTTAAATATTTAAAAAGAACTTGATTTTCTTAACAAATAAATTCCACCTCCCAGAGAAATTAAGACAGGTAACCATGCAGCAAAAATTGGAGGTAAAATACCTTTTACTCCGAAGGAACTAAATATAAATGACATTACATAATAAATTAATATAAGAATTACGCTCAATCCAAATCCCTGGCTTTTTGAAGATCTTAAATTAGATTTAGATCCCAGACTGCTTCCTATTAAACCAAAGACCAAGCATGCAAAAGGTAGAGTAAATTTTTCTTGAATGCGGACTTTCATTCTTCTAACCTCTTTCAAGTTTCCAGTTTTTTTATAAATTTTTTCTGCTTGTATAGCCTGCTTTAAAGTCATTTCATTGGCATCCTTAGGTACTTTTGCTAACTCCATGGGTCCTTCCACAAATGGATATTTATATTCTTTAAATTGAATATTTGTAGTTTGTCCACCTGAATCAATTGATACAATACTCCCGTTAGAAAAAATCCAAGAAGAACTTTTTTTGTCAAATCTTCCAGAGTTTGCTTTTAAAATTTGTTGAAAATCTTCTCTGGAAAAATCTAATACTGTAACGTTTTTCATGATCTTGTTTTCATACCATTGGGAATAAAAAATATGAGTGAGTTTAGAATTATTTTTTGTTGGTTTTTTAGTTTCGGAATTTATTCTGGATCCATATCTTGAAAACATAATGTTTTCTTTTCCTTTTTCTTCGCTGAAAGAACTTCCTATCCCTGCTCTTAATGTTGTTTCAGCTAACTTGTTACTTTTGGGAACTAAATTATCGTTAAAGTAAAAAGTTAATCCTGTCATAAATATTGAAAGAGCGATAGCTGGAGAAATAATTCTTGAAGTTTTTATTCCCAATGATTTCAGTGCTAATAATTCAGAATTGCTTGATAACTTTCCATAGGCTAATAAAGTAGAGAGTAAAACTGCCATCGGGAATGACAACACTAGAAAGCTTGGTAAGCTAAAAAAGAGAACTTTTAACGCTAGAAAAAGTGGTAAACCATACTCAACTATTTTCCTTATTAGATCGAACATTACCCCAACAGATAATGAGATAACAGTAAAAGCAGAAATAGCAAATAACATAGGGGGTATTATTTGCCCAAGTAACCATCTATCGATTAGAGGTATTGAATACCAAGGACTAATTAATTTATTAATAGTTGATTTAATTAGTGATTTATTTGAAAGTTTCAAAAGAAATTTATTTAATTTGTGCTACCTTTCCCAGCATTATAAAATATCAATGTTTTATAAAACAATATAAAATTTGCATAAAAAAAATTTTTAATTTAGTTATTTAAGAAAAAATAGTTTATTAATACTTGCAGTAAAACAAAAAATTTGGTTTCTTTAAGAAGAAAGGGGGAAAGAATGAAAAATAAAGCTTTTATAAACGAATGTAAGTGTGTACACTGCCAACAAAAAATAGATCAAATTAATAATTCAATGTTCTATTGGGATAAATTGATCTTAAGAAAAAAGTCAGCCTAGATAGTTTAAAAATCTGTTATTTATTTATAATAATTAAGTTTTTTGATTCTTAATGTTGTTCCTCATGAAAACAAATCCATTTACTTAGCCTTTTGATTTTTCTTGTAGATAATATTTTCTCTATTCAAAAGAAAAAGGATAATAACAATGCAAGAGGGGATGAGAATAAAATCTAAAGACATAACTTTTTTTAACTCTATTTTTTATTTAGCAATAAAACTATTTATTGACATTTTATGTTCGCGTAAAAATTAGATTTGGTAGAAAATTGCTTACTACTTGTTTAGTTTATTTATTTGCTTTTAAAATTGAAAGAGCTTGCAGGTATCCCACAGGCAAGCTCATGACGAACTAGTTAAATTCAGATTTGTGATTTAACCAGGCAAGCACTTCCTAAATGCTTTTTATATTTTACTAAGTAAAATTACTCACTGTGAGTATAAATGCTCATTTTTAGAGATTTATCTGTAAATTTGATAATTAAAGGGGATTTTATTAAAAAATCTGACCTATTAATTTTTTTAAACAGAAATTTCAAATATTGACTCGTAATTGCTTGGGGATTCAATGATTGAAGTCTTTTAGTTTACATAAGTTAATATTTATGTTACTTTAGTTAACAATTATTATATTTTAAATGACGAAGTCTGGAGTTACTACAGAATCAGGTGGAAGACAAAATATGTTTCCATCAGAAACTAGGCCTTATATTGATGAATCTGTATCTTATGATGGGTATCCTCAAAATGCTGAAAAAGTAAATGGCAGATGGGCTATGGTAGGTTTCGTTGCACTATTAGGTGCATACATAACAACAGGCCAGATAATTCCAGGAATTTTCTAGTTCCTCGATTTCTGTTTTTATAAGCTATTTTTAAAAAATTTAAAAGAATTTAAATAAATTTAGAATTAATTTTTATTCAATTAACCTCATTCTTTTAGCAATAATTTATTTATTTTAAATTTGAAAATAAGAAAAACCAAATAAACGTTACCGCATTCAGGCTAAATATTATTCCTAGAAATATGTAAGCAAATTTTTTGCCTATAAATGCTGTATCTGGTTCAAGCTTTACTCTCATTAAATCCTCAAATTATTTCGATAAAGATAGCATCAAATAACAGATAAATTTATGATTTAAAGAAGAAAAATAATCAAATTAATATTTATGTTTTTATTTATTTTTTAAAATTCAGTTATCATAGGTTTTCTGCTTTCTGGTTGGGAATTTAATTTATTGATATTGTTTCTTGTAAAACTTTCTTAGTTTGAGTAACTATTTATGCCCAACTAAATTAATAAAATTAGCCTAAATAATATAACTAATCTTTGGAATGACATTGGATCCGTTAAACAATCAATATCGTAAGTTAAATTTTAGAATTAAGACAAAACGTTATACTGATTTTTAAACCTTAACTAAAACATAAAGTTTGATATCAATTATAAGATTAGAAAAAAAGTCGAGTTTAACTCGACTTTATGGAAAAAAATTTTCTTTAAATAAACCCTGGTATGATTTGACCTGTTGTTAGGTATGCTCCTATTAGAGCGATAAAACCGATCATTGCGAATCTTCCGTTAAGCTTTTCAGCAACGATTTTTTCCTTTTCGACTATTTTTGTTTCGTTATTTTTCATTAGAACCAACCTGGAATAATTTGACCAGTGGTTACGTATGCACCGACTGCTGCAACGAAACCTAACATTGCTGCCCAACCGTTAAAACGTTCTGCTTTTGGAGTCATTTTTTTAATAATTTGTAAACAAATATAACATATTTTTTATTAATGTAAAGAAAAAAGAAATTTTTTTCTTACTTAATTAGGTAATTTTATGAAAATGCTACATATATGTATCGAAACATACCATAATAGTTTTTATTTTTTTTTCTGAGATTTTTTCCAATTTGAAACAAAATAAATGTAAATTATTACCTTTTTCTTTTAAAATTAAATCCTCATTCAGAGGTAATTTTAATTAATATAATACAAGAGTCAGCTAGTAGGGATACAGGCTGACTCTTTTTTTGAGCATTTTTGGTTTTGACTAAAAGTAGTTTTTAGAATTCAAATAATTGCTATTAATAAAATAGTTATAAATTAATTTATGTCATTCGCGACTTACTACATGCACTTAATTTTTGGAAAGATTCCTTCTCTAATGAGTTCTGATTTAATACTTTATATCTTGCCTGCTCTTACAATTTCAATATTATTGTTTAGTCTTAAAATAATGTTTTTCAAGACTCCTAAATTAAGAAAGGTTAAATAATCAACGATTTTAGAAATATTCTTTTTATCGAAGCGCCCATTTTTTTAATTTTGGATAATAGACTGTTTTATTCGTCAACTCAAAGAAATAGAGACTGCATTGGTGATGTACTCTCCAGAATTATAAAAAAAGGTTCAGTATTGGAAATCGGGAGTGGCAGCGGTGAACATGGAGTGGTTTTTCAAAAACGCTTTCCTGGAATAATTTGGCAAACAAGTGACCCAGAGTTAGTGCATAGAAAAAGTATAAGTTCTTGGATTGAGTATGAAGACCTAACTAAGAATATGCCCCAGCCTCTTGAGATTGATGTAGAAAAAATTCCTTGGAAAATTCCATTGAGATTAGCTCATTCTTTGCAAGGAATAGTCTCTATAAATATGATTCATGTTGCACAGTGGTCTTGTACTGTAGCACTCTTTAGAGAGTCAGGAAAATTACTCAATAAGGGGCAATTTTTGATTTTGTATGGGCCATTTAAAATTTGTAATAAGCATACAAGTGAAAGTAATTATTTTTTCGATAATTCTTTAAAAATGCAAAATGGTCTATGGGGTATTAAAAATCTTGAGGAAGTTTGTGATGAGAGTAAGAAAAATGGTTTTTCTCAAGAGGATATTATTAAAATGCCTGCAAATAATTTTTCGATAATTTACAGAAAAATTTTTGATAAATGAAATGTAAATATTAATAAGTTTTGCGAATGCAGCATATTAGATGATCAACCTGATAGTTTTTTGCTCCATTCTTTATGCTTTTGATCTAAATCTGAAATTTTTTCGCCCAAACTCAACTGTCTTTCTAATAATTCAACTTTTGTAAGTGTTATTTTTTCCGAATAAAATTTAATAGGCTGATTACCATGCAAATTGTCGCCACTCATAGAATTACCAAAATGTAAGTATTTTCTAAGATGAAAAGTTTGTTATTGCTAATTCTTTTATATTCTTTTCAGATTTGCGCAAATTAATGTGATAAAGAATTGAAACTTATTATGTTTTTAATCGACCATTTTGTATGAAGATTGCCAAATATATCTTCCTCTCTTAATGTCTGACTTAACAGCAACGCAATTGCAAGCAATATTCCATAGAGCTTTGTGTATTGGGTCAGGATTAAAAAGATATGCTTTTTAAAAGGCTTTTTTAATAAAGACAGTTGCCTTTTTTGCATGATAATGAGGGATCGTTGGACATACATGATGAACGACATGGCTAGAACCTATATTATGGTGAAGAAAATTAAGGACTCTACCGTAAGGCCTGTCAATAGACAGAAATGCGCCTTTCATAAAGGAAAATTCCGTATTTGAAAGATGAGGCACATCTGAATCTGTATGATGAAGCCATGTATAAACTACTAGCCAACAATTAACCACTAATAAAGGGCCAAAATACATAGCAATTACTGGAAATAATCCATACTTGAAAACTGAATAAACTATGCCCACTAATGTTAAACATACACCTATATCTGATATCCAAACTTTCTTGGCCCATATTGATGGCCATAATGCTTTAGAAAATGGTTTTATTGGCCAAAAATGATTTGAAGTACCATATTTAAGCCCTCCTGTACTTCCTGTAAGTAAATAAGCAGGCCAGCCAAATATTAGATGTAAGACAAGTTGAAGAATTCCATATTTTTTCTTACCTAAGGAATTTGAAAAATGTAATTCTTTTTCTCCGCCAACTTTTTCTGTAACTCCATTCCCTTTTATGACCAATGGGACGTGAGTTTCTCCATTGGTTATGTTATTTGTGAATCGATGATGAATAGCATGAGAACGCTGCCAAGAAAAATAAGGCACTAGAAGTAATGAATGTAGGAAATAACCAGTAATAGACTCCAGCGTCTTGTTTTTAGAGAATGCTCCATGCCCACATTCATGGGCAATTACCCAGAATCCCATTGCAGTGGTGCCTGATAGAAATGCGTAAATAATCCAAATTGGGATCATTTTTGGGGTAAATGGAATAGATAACCCTATCGCAACTATTAATAATTGAATTAAAGTTGATTGTAAAAGATACCTCAAAGAAGTTTTGGTATTGCACTTAAAGTAGTGATCTGGGATAACATCCTGAAATTCTTTTATGCTTGGAATATCTTTATCCTCTATTACAAGCGCTTGGCCTTTAAGACCTGAAAATTTTATATTACTCAAATTTTTTTTTGGTTAAGAATAGTGTTAAATAAAAGTGAATTTATAAATTCTATTATCCATCAAAGGATCTCATAATGAAAAGAATTTATAATTTTGTTCCAAATATTTTTTATTTTACTCTTTTATCGCAATCTTATTAATTATTTCTTTCTTTTTTATGCTGATTGCCTTTGCTCTTCTTTAAAGCTGAATTAATTTAAAGACCGCGTATGTACCTCTTAGGTAAACCAGATTGTTTACGTGGCTTTACTAAAATAGGTAAGACAATAACTCCTACGGTAAAAAGACAGATTGGAGCAACTACCATCAATATAGATTCTAGAGACATAAATAATTTTGAATTTATTAATAAATAGCAGGATTTTTTTTTAAAGTCATGCGTATTTATATCTATTTTGTGAGAATAGATTCAAAATTTTTATAAATTATTAAGTAAAAAAGAAAAAAAGATTAAAAAAAATCAATTTTTTTACAATCCATCCTATTTAGTTAATCATTACCTAAATAGAGATTAGTTATGGATGAAGAAAAAAAGTGGATGCTTATGACTTATTATTGTCCAACTTATGGTGATTCAGGTTTAGTAAAACCGATTCAACTAACAAAAAAAGAAATTAGTAAAACATTCTTAAAAAAAGGTAGGAGTTCTAAAAACTAATTTTTTAAAATAAAAACTAAGATATTTTGAAAATGTTCTAATTCTTGATTGAAATCTAGTTAATTAAAAATTGATATCTTAAAAATCTCATAAGCTGCTTTTTTTTGAGCAGTATTGCTAAATACATTGAAAAACATAACTTAATTTGTATCAGAATCGCATGTTAATTCACATTGATTAAGTTCATGAGATGATATCTTTTCTAAAATTCTTAACATATCAATTTCGGAAAGCTCTCCATTCGAGTTCCATTTTAAAGTTGTTTTCCTTTGAGGTGAATTTTTTTTATTCATTTTGCTCACCCCCCTTTAAATGAACTTCTAAACAACGAGTAATACATTCTTGATGACCATCCACAACACTGCATTCAGTAATACACTCAAAATATGAATTAATAGAATCTATTTCTGTGTTCTGGTTGGTAGAAACAAATGAATCATTCATAATATTGTTAAATTTATTTGGAATAGAGATATAGCACGAATTTATGTTCAATAATTTAATTTATTAAGTGAATTAGAAAAAATAAGTATTATTTACTAAAGCTATATTTCACTTAGTTTTCCTTCAAAAAAGTTAGTATTATTATTCTTTTCAAAGATACAAGAAAAAAACAATTTGATTATTTAATTTTAACTTTATAAGTTAATCTCTCAAAAAAATCAGCATAAAGACTGATTTACTTTTAAGTAATTTAGTTAGAAGATAAAAAAGTACACTTTTAGATTTTCAAATGAAATCATTAATTAATTGGCTTTCGAAAATGTTAGAGAGTATGGCAAATGCTTTTATGCATCCTTTAAAAAATGACTTGCCTCCATCTATAGGAACTCATGCTTATAGCAGTATTCCCATAAAAAGAAAATTGAGAAGAAGATTGAATTAGGTATTAACTTATAGGAATTAATTTTTCATTTTTATTATCCCAAATAATATATTTGAAGCAGTTATAAAAATCTCTTAATTTTAAGAACTTTGATTGTTGGAGCAAATGAATGTTTGCTTTATGACAAGCTCTTAAGTTGTAATTTGGTATTCTCTCAGAGAGATGATGAATGCTGTGGAAGGATATGTCTGCTAAAAACCAATTTAGCCAATTAGGGATATCTAAATTGCTACTACCTAAAATAGCTCCATCGATGAGATCCCAATTTTTTGTATTTTTAGCATACGCATTCTCATAGTTATGTTGTACGAAAAAAACACACATTAAAATTGCTGCTGATAATGTTAATACAATGGAATAAAATGATAAGAAAAAAACTATCCCCAACCATTTGCACATAAAAATCCAGCCTATTATTACTACTATGTTATTGATTATTAATTCACTTAGTTCACCGAAATTATCTCCATAATCAGAAAAAGGTGGTTTGACTCTTGAATTAATAGCTAGAAGTTGAGAAATTTGTCTGTTTTTGATTTTGATAAAAGTCTCTTTCAATATATCTTTAATTAAATTAAAAATAATAATAATAAGTCCTAATCTGGGTTTTAAAACCAAGTAAAAAAAACCGCCAGGGAAAAGCATAATCCAGTTTCGACTTACTTTATAAAATATTTGCTCTCTTTTTGTAAGGGATGCATAATCTTCAAGACTTAAAACATCTACGGGCCCTTTATAAATTTCCCAATTTCCATTATTTCTATGATGAAATGCATGATCAATCGACCATGACTTTTGTGGAATACCATTAACCAAGCCAAGTAAAAATCCAAATAAGCGGTTTAATTTCCGTTTTGTAAAAAGAGAATTATGACCGCAATCATGCATTAATGAGAATGTTCGAGAAGAGAATAGAGTTAGTAGAACTATCGAAGGTATTAATAGAAATCCTTTAATCAATAATGAAAAAGGTTGATTTGTGATGTGGTAGATGATTAACCAAATTGAGATTATCGGAATGATGGTAGAAATAATTTGATAAGAAGCTCTAAAATTATTTCTTTTTAGAAATGGCTTTATTAAAAATTCACCTCTATATACTTTAGGCATATTTCTCTTTTTTTTTTGATACTAACAATTTTTAAAAAGTATTGATTATTTAATAAACAATAAAAAATTTTAAAAATCATACTAAAGAATAAATTCTTTAGACATAGTTCTCAATTGATCTAGATTTAATCTTTCTAAGTAATTTTTAAAGTCACTAAGATTCCTAGTAGAGTCAGAATTTTTGCTCTCGTAAAGAAGACTATTAGAAATCAACTCAATAAGATGATCTTTATCCATAACTTCTTATAGACCAAAATTCCTGTTAAAAAAATTAAGATCTTGAATTCGAGATCATTAACTCATCTCTATAAAGAGTAATTTTTTATAAATTTTTTAAATCTTGTTCTATTTTTTCTAATCTTTCATTTAATTCTTTTTGTTCCTTAATTAAGGCTTTTTTCTTTTCTGCAAGCTCTTTATTCAAAGGAGAATTGAAATATTTTTGGTAAGAGACAAAAAAAACTGCTATTGCTACTGCAATGCCAAGAGCACCAATTATTAAAATTGGAGATGAAGGAAAGTCGTAAAATGGAATTGACAATTTACTTTGCTAAAAATAAATTTTAGCTATCTCATAAACAAAAAAATGAGTAATAAATACTTATTCTTTAATAAGCTTTATGGCAATTATGCTAGTTATTTTGTAAAAAAATAAATAAGGTTAATCTTTAATTAAATTTTTTAAATAAGTATTTGTACAGCTGTCAAAGAATGAATAACTAATAATGATTAAATTAGTAAAAAATTTTTCATGAAGAAAAGCATTAATAAAAAACATAATAAAAATGAACCATGGTTTAAATGGTTAACTAGAGAGCTTAATTCTTATGAAGCTTTTCAGGATTTTGAATCTGGCAAGAATCCACGAGATGTAGCAGAGGATTTTATTTCTAGAAATAGTACTGCTATTTCAGAAGTTTTTGATAATTTTGATGAAGAAGATAAAGATACGCTCGATCAGTTTCTTAAATTAACCGAATGCGAGATGCATGTGTTTAGAATTCTTGAAAAACAAATAGAATTTAGAAACAAGGTAAGATTTGTAGATTTTAAAAAAAGAAAAAAATGAGGAGTTAATTTCTACATAAGTTTATTTTTCCCATTACCAGTCTTTCCAAAGCCTAGCCAGATGAACCACAAGATCCATCCGAAGATAGGTATTAAATTAATAAAAATCCATTTCCAATCTTTTCCAAAATCTCTGATTCTTCGTATATCAATAGCTATTTGAGGAATAATACAAACTAATCCATAAGCATTAAAACCAAACGTTTTTAAAAATATTTTTATAGTTAGGAAAGAAATTATAAGATTCGCTAGTTGAACTAGCCACCAGTTCGATCGAGATGTGAATCCTTTGAAGTCTGTAGCTTTAATCCAAAACTCTTTATATGCACTGAAAAAGTCATTAAGCATAAATTAAAAATTCAAAAATTGAAAATATTCTATCTAATCGTTAATTTATTAAAATGTTATTCATTTCCTAAACAGGATCAAAAAAATTAATATCATTTGAATCTTGTTTTGGGATCTCATCTTTATTTGGTAATGAACAGAATCCGTCTTTGCAAATCATCTTTTCTTTTGCAATACTTGTAGTCTCTGAGAATATATTTTTGTTATTGTTATTTGAAGATTCTTTCAGCATTTATATAAAAAATTAAATCCAATATTTAATTAATAACTCAATTGATTTTAATAAGCAATAAATTTAACATTAATTATTTACTTTTTTTGATTTGGCAAGTCTCTCCAAAATAGCGCCATTATATAAATGAATAAAGATATAGAACAAATATAAAGTAAAGAATTTAGATGCATTTTTATTTATTAAAGTAATTAGTAGGAGAGCCCCCCGTCACAAAAAGGAACAACTATGAATTTATAGTTGTTTAACTAAGTAATCCTCCAAATTCTAGTATTTATTTGAGTTTTTTACGATTTATCTTTATTTATATCTGTTAAAGCTTTTCTACCTTCTTTAAGGGTTCTCAAGACAAGCCAAGACAGAGAGGAAATGATAATAATGGTAAGTGTAATAAGGGAAAAATGAATTGTATCAATATTGTTAATCAATTTACTGGAGTTTTTAAAGAGCTAGTAATTTTAAATCTAAAAAATTTCAAACTTCAGATCTAGAGTAAGCAGGTATAAGCATTCCGCCATCTTGGTCATCGTTATCATCATCAAATCCACCACCTAGTAGTAACTCAATGATTACAAGCATAGCTATTGGATAAAGACACCATAATATCGCTGTAAAAGGGCTTACTGCTGAAGAGGCTGAGTAAATATCTGTCATGGCTTGATATTAATCTAAAGAAACAACAATTGTGGATCCTCCGGGAAGTGTTATTCAACATTTCTATAAATATTTTTTAAACTTTTCTCTGCCGCACGAATAAATCTTTAGTATTTATTGATATTTTTATTCTTCAATATGAATGTGAATAATAATTTTTTTAAACCTTATGAGAAACTAATAATGACATAATGAATCGCGTTATTGTTATTTTTTATACTTAACAATAATTGTACAATTTTGATTCAAAAACTATTATTTATCTTGATTTTATAAAT
The DNA here is from genome assembly GCF_000015645.1 of Prochlorococcus marinus str. AS9601. NCBI lineage: Bacteria > Bacillati > Cyanobacteriota > Cyanophyceae > Synechococcales > Prochlorococcaceae > Prochlorococcus > Prochlorococcus marinus. The sequence goes on along the minus strand of NC_008816.1, from coordinate 1,350,245 downwards.
TCTATGTTTTCTTTCACTTTTGATCCTTTGGCTGCGATATTCGGTATATCAGGAATTGTAGGCTTCTTTTTCTTTGTTTCTGCTGCTAAGGGAACTTCCAGTATCAATACAAAACCAAAAAAGGAATTAGATTAGAACTGATTCTGTGAGAAAACTAAATTGAGATTTTAAATCTAGTGTTTTCAAAAGGCTTGTTAATTATTACTTGTTCCATTGTTTAGAAATAAATTCAAGAAAATCTTTTAGGTCCTCTTCAGGACAATTTGTTTGTTTTTGCAAATCAATGCAAATTTGCTTAATATTTTCAAAAGCTTTTTTTACTATTTCGTTTTTTTGAATAACCTCAAAATATTCTTGATCAGTAAAAGGCATAATATTAGTTCCCCTTTTGAAAATTATTTATTAACCATATTTTATCTCTATTGACTTAGCAGTAAAGAAAGGAAAAATCTTTTTTCTAAAATTTACCTACCCAATCGATAATGTTTTTTAATACTTTTGGTTACTTCCCATTGGCAGTTAAGTCCAGCAGGAAACTCAACTAGATCTCCAGCTTTAATCAAGTAAATGTCGCCGTTTTGGGTACTTATTTTCGCTTGGCCTTCAATAATTAAACAAATTTCCTTATCATCGTAATTCCATTGAAATTTGCTTGGCTCACATTCCCAAATAGGCCAACTTTTGATTCCATACTGAATTATTACGCTCGCACTACAAGGGGAAGTGATTAGGACTTTCACGAATTAGTTTGAATATTTTTCTATTTTACAAATAAAGGAAATTTATATTTTCAAGAATGTGTATTTGTTTACCGTCTTTTATTTTTTTTGGTTTATTATGAAAAAAATTTAAATTTATGGATGAACTTTCTGTATTGTCAATTTCATTATCTATAGCTTCTCTTGGTATATTTTTTTTATTTTTTGCGTCCAATGATGATGATGACCAAGATGGAGGTAAGTTGATTAAATCATTCGAAAGAATTAATTAATTTTAAGTAAATAGAAAATTTAATAAAGATTTATAACCCATAACGCCTGCATATATACAGCTTAGAAAAATAACATAAACCTCAAATGTACCAAGGTTTTTTTTCTTTAAAATTTTCATTGTTCTTAGTGTTTATAGGATAATTTTATTTAATCTAATATCTATTAACATGAGTATTTTTTACATTAAATCTGAGATTAAAGAATTATTAATGTCAAGCCAAACAATAAAAAACAAGTAAAAAATATTATTTTTTTGGTAATTTCTCTTTCCTCATTCTTAGCAAAAAATAAGGAAATTACTGGAGATGTGCTTAATAAAGCCCATCCTAATCCTATGGGAAGGGTTTTAAAAACGACTTGTTGTAGCAATATCCCTATATTGGTTCCAAGAAGTATTGAAATCAAAAATTTTTTTTGTTGTTTCTTTTCAATGTCTTTTAAGAAAAAATTAATATTAAATCCTTTTAGACTAATCAAAAAAATTATTGCTCCCAATAATCTTATCTCAGTTGTAAGGAAAGGAGATAAATTGCTTTGAAGGAAAACCATCCTTGAAAAAAGACCTCCAAGAACTGCACATAAAACTGACAAAAAAGGAAAAGCAAAAATCTTAATGTTATTTTTTTCTGAGAAAGGTGCATTTTCCTCTTTTAAATTATTCCCTTTTTTGAGAATTATGAATAGCGAAATGGATACTATGATTATTCCAACCCATGATTTAGTTGCTAAATTTTCATTAATAAAAGTTTCTCCTGACAAAGCAGCTATTAAGGGAGAAAGCGTTTCTATAGATAAAGTTTTTCTTGTACCAATTGTTTGTAGTGACTTTAAATAGAAAGTATCACCTAAACCAATACCTATTATTCCACTTATTAATAAGATAAATATGTGTTTTAATTCTGTTATAGAACTGAGATTAATAAAAGCAGGTATAAAAACTAAAAAAGCTATTATATTTTTTATTAAATTTATATCTATTGATTTATATTTTTGAGTTTGCGTGCGCCAAATACAGCACGCATAAGTCCAAGATGTAGCGGCTCCAAAAGCAGAAAGGATTCCAATCAAAACGAATAATTTTTAGAAATTTTATTTTATAAATTGAGTAAATACTAAAAAGGATACATAAACAAGGATCAAAATCCCCGGTAAGTACTGAATAAGTGATTTGAAATTATTTTTTTTCATATTTTCAAAAATTCATTTTAAACAGTTTTTTTATTAGTAGGGTACAAACTCTCTAACTTTTTTCTTCTTTTAACTTTCTCATTAATTCTTTCTTCTTTTTCTTTTTTCTTGATCTCATCATTTATCTTATTTTGTCTATAACCAAACCAAAGTAGAACCCAAATAACAGAAGTTATTAAAAGAAGAGCAGTATATTGACCAGTCATAGGAAAACTGGCCTCAGAATATTTAACGTAAGAAAATATTAGACTCATTTAATTAAGTTAAAGCATAAAAATAACGACTGCGTTAATTTTTTAGAAATTTAAAAATTAGTAAATTGCAACTATTTATTATTTGGTTTTAAAGTTTTTTATTAATTTTTTTATGGTTTTTGGAGTAATTTTTCTTTTTTACTACTTGCTATTATTCAGAATGAAGCATATTAAATAATAAGTTTTTGGAACCTTTTGATTTGGCAGTTGTAGGAGGTGGTGCAGCCGGTTTTATGACAGCAATAACTGCTGCTGAAAATGGAGTAAAAAGAATAATAATTCTTGAAGGTACTTCAAAACTTATGGAGAAAGTAAGGATTAGTGGAGGGGGAAGATGTAACGTCACTAATGCGACATGGATACCGAAAGAACTAGTTGAGAATTACCCCAGAGGTGGGATTCAGCTCTTGGAATCATTTAATCGTTTTGCTCCTGGAGATGTATATGATTGGTTTGAGAAAAAAGGGTTAAAATTAAAAATTGAGAAAGATCTAAGAGTATTCCCAGTGTCTAATTCTTCTTCAGATGTTATTGATTGTTTGAGAAAAAGTGCTTTATCTAAAAACGTAGAGATATTAACAAAATTTTTTGTAAAAGAAATTTCAAAAACTCCTGATAATATATTTAATATTTTTAGTATTAAGAAAGAAAAGGTAACTTCAAAAAATATTATTCTTTCAACTGGAGGTAATCCAAGCGGATATAAATTAGCTCAAAATCTTGGACACAACATTGTTAAACCTTTACCATCGCTTTTTACTTTTTCTACAAAAGAACCAAATTTGGATGAATGTAGTGGGGTATCGGTAAAGGGCATAGATATAGAAATAAAATTAAACACTAAGACTTTTCAAAATAGAGGCGATTTACTAATAACTCATTGGGGTTTTAGTGGGCCAGCAGTATTAAAACTTTCATCAATTGCTGCACGAGAACTTTACAACCAAAAATATAAATTTAATCTAATCATTAAATGGTCTGCTTTAAGTTATGAGGAGTTAAAAGAAAAAGTTAACTATTTAAGATTAAATAAAGGCAAGGTGAATCTAATAAACAGTAGACCTCTTCCAAAGTTAACAAAAAGATTATGGATTTTTTTGTTAAATAAAGTAGGTATTGATAAAGAGAAAAAGTGGGCCGATTTACTGGCGGATGAAAGAGAGAAAATGATAAATATTCTAAAGAGAGACAAATATATAATTTCGGGCAAAGGACCATTTGGAGAGGAATTTGTTACTTCTGGAGGTGTAAAAATTAATGAAGTTAATTTTAAAAGTATGGAGAGCTTAATTTGTCCAGGGTTATTTTTTTCTGGAGAAGTTTTAGATGTTGATGGGATTACAGGTGGATTTAATTTTCAACATTGTTGGACTAGTGGATGGATCGCCGGGATTGCAGTCTCAAAGTTAAATCATTAAGTAACAAATCAATAAGTTTATCTTTTTTTTATTAAGTATTAGAGGGAAAAAGTTTTTTGGAGAAACTTTAATTTTAAAGTTTTAATTATTGGTGAAGATTAATGCAGAATCTTGTATCAAAAAAAGAAGAAGAGGAAAGAAGATTAAAAGCTTTAGCAGAATATAGGATTTTGGGAACCAAGCCAGAATCATGTTATGACGATATTACAAAAATTGCTGCTACTACTTGTAATGTGCCTATTTCTTTAATGACTTTGGTTGACAAAGATAAACAGTGGTTTAAATCCAAAATAGGACTTCAAATATCAGAAACTAGAAGAGATTGGTCTTTTTGTACACATGCAATAAAAGAAAATAGTCCATTAATTATTCATGATGCTTTCCAAGATGAAAGATTTATAAATAATCCATTGGTAACTGGAGATCCAAAGATTCGTTTTTATGCAGGTTTTCCTCTTAGAAATAGTGATGGTAATAAGCTTGGAACTCTGTGTGTAATAGACAGAAAGCCAGGAAATCTTACTACACAACAATTTAATATTATGGAATTATTATCCAAGCAAATAGTTTCATTTTTAGAGCTTAGAAAAAAGTCATTAAATTTGCTAGACGCTTTATCTAATTTGCATAAACAGGAAGGGATTTTATCTGTATGTTCATATTGCAGAGAAGTGAAAAATAAGGAGGGCGACTGGATGCATTTAGAAAAATATCTTTCCAAAATTAGTGATATTAGATTCAGTCATGGGGTTTGTGATAATTGTATGGAAAAACATTTCCCAGATGTAATTGAAGTGTGGAATAAAAAGGATTTTTTTGAAGACGGCCAAAAAAGGTTTTTAGATTCCTAGAATCAAAAACTTGCTTTTTATTGTTTAATCTATTTTCTAAACAAATTCTTTATTTGGTGGTTAGTATTGTATAAATTTTGACTAGAAAATGTTATTAGGAACTTTATTAACAGGTGAAATTGCTAAAAGTGCATTAGTAGCATATGTTCATTACTTAGGAATTATATTGTGTTTCGGTTCTCTTTTATTTGAAAGATTGACTCTCAAAGTAGGTCTTAATAGAAATGAGACGATTTCAATGATAATTGCAGATGTAGTCTATGGTTTGGCAGGTGTTGCAATATTGGTCACTGGAATTTTGCGAGTTAAGTATTTTGGTCAAGGAGGTGATTTTTATACAGGTAATCCTGTTTTTTGGATAAAAGTTTCTCTTTACATTCTGGTGGGATTACTTTCTTTATATCCAACAACAACCTATATCTTATGGGCCATTCCATTAAGTAAGAATAAATTACCTGAAATATCAGAAAATCTAGTTGAGAGGTTCAGACTTATCATTACTACTGAATTAGTGGGCTTTGCAACAATACCTTTGTTTGCCACGCTCATGGCTAGAGGTGTAGGTTTAGGTTGAAAAATTTATTTCTAGAAAGAAGTTGTTTAATAAGTGCTAACAAACTATATAGATGGAGCTTAAGTTATAAGATTTCTAAATCTAAAAAAGAGATTATCTTTATTGGTTTAAATCCCTCATTATCGGATGAAATTTTTTTGGACAACACAACAAAAAAGATAATCAAAATTTCGAAAAACAATGATTACGGCAAAGTAAAATTAATAAATTTATTTGCTCTTATTTCAAGCAAACCAGAAAAACTTTTTAAACATAAAAACCCTGTGGGTTATCTAAACAATAATCATATTTGTAAAAACTTAAAACACTGGTCTGAAAGTAAAAATTGTGATTTATGGTTAGGTTGGGGTAACAAAGGTAAATTTCTAAATAGAAATAAAAGAATATCAAAAAAAATAATGCAATATAACTCAATTAGAGAAAATAATTTTGATAATCCTCTTGGACCGCTTTTAATTAAGAAAACAATCAAAGATAATCCAATACACCCTCTATATTGTTCTGATAATTCCATCCTCCAATCTTATTTTTAGGTAGTAAGGCTCAAATGCAAACCAGTATTTTTAGCTATTCCATTGAATATGTGTTAATTTCTATTTGTTAAGTTAACTTAATATGAAAATTTCAAAGCAATTAAATAAACTAAAAAACTTGAATGTTGAGGCAGAAAAATGTTCTACAAGAGAAGAAGAAAAAAAAATAATTAATAAAGCAAATAAAGCACAAAGTAAAATTAACAAATAAATAAAAATTAATTTCACTTATTCATAATTTATAATTTTCAAAAATATTTAATTTACACAAATACACCATATTTATTTCTTAGTACTTATGTCTTTGAAAATAATTAAAATAAGGAAATCTCACGAGAGATTTAGATCGACTAGAGAATGGCTAAATTCGATGCATTCATTCTCTTTCGCAGAGCATAGAGATCCAAAATGGGATAATTTTGGGAAAATTAGAGTTATAAACGAAGATATTATTTCTCCTAATGCAGGATTTAATACACATTCTCATGCAAATATGGAAATAATTACTGTCGTAACAAAAGGAGCAATTACTCATAGAGACTCTTTAAACAATCTTGGAAAAATTCACAAAGATGAAGTACAAGTTATGTCTGCAGGTACTGGAATCTCTCATAGTGAAAAGAATGAAGAAAATGAGAACTGTAAGTTGTTCCAGATTTGGATATATCCTCAAAAAGAAAATATCAAACCTCGATATGATCAAATTTCATTAAATGAAAAGTTGTGGGACAATCTTATTTTTAATTACAAAGACGGTAAAAATAATAAGCTTTTTCTAAATCAAAGTATCTCTTTATGGCGTTGTAAATATAAGCCAATTAAAGAAAAAAAATTGCCATTAAAAATCGATAAATATAATTGGATACAAATAATAGAAGGTAATCTTTTATTAAAAAGTAAAGACTCTAATTCAAATATATTTCTCGAAACTGGAGATGGCTTGGGTTTTGAAGTTAATTATTATGATGATGTCTGTATTGATACTGAAAAAGACTTAGATTTTCTCTTGTTTTCGATGCCGTCCTTATAATTTATCTGTTACTTTTCCCCATCAACTCCTTTATTAAATGCATTTAAGGCTTGCAAAGCCATATTAAGGTGAACTTCCATAGCACCAAGAGCAATTAAAGAATTTGGTGATTTATCTTTTAGTAAATTTTCTTTTCTTTTTGATAACTCATTAACTACCTTCTTAGTTGAAGCTTCCCAATTGTTTATTAACTCTTCAAATTCTCTTTTTTCGGTACTTTCTATTTCTGCTATTTCATCAGAAAAATGAGCATCCTTTTGTGCCTTAAGCATCAAGTAACTTAGTTTTTTGTGACTTATTGCTTGAGGTAAATTGTTAGATTCACTCATTGCTAGTGGTTAATTTATAATCAAAATCTAACTAATTAAGTAAATATTTGCTAGGGGTTAACGGTTGTGATGACCGACCTGGAAATTACGAAATGATACTTGAACAAAAAATGGATTGATTAACCTTTAATTTTTCACTTATTAGTTTCTTGAAATAATCTCCACGCTCTTCATAATTTTTAAATTGATCAAAACTAGAGCATGAAGGTGAAAATAATAATGTTCCAACTCTATTATTTTGTAAATAATGAAAAACAAAATTTAAAAGCTCTTTTAGTTCTGAAAATTCAAAAATATTTTTTTTAAATCCTTCATTAATAAGCGCCATTTTTAGGACTTTTGAGCTTTCTCCAAAAAGAAAAACACATTTAACTTTTTTCTTTAAAACTTTTATCCACTCACTATATTCATTGCCTTTTAATCTGCCCCCAGCAATTATTATTATTTGACCTTCAATTGAACTTATTCCCGCAATAGATGAGTCAAAATTTGTAGCTTTACTATCATTGATGATTTCCAGACCATTATTTTTATAAATTGTTTCCATCCTATGGGGTAATTGTTTGTAATTAGATAAAGAATCTTTAATCTTCTTGCCAGATAATCCAACTTTTCTTGCTGCTGCAATTACCAATAAAAGATTTTGAAGATTATGCATTCCTTTTAAAGAAAAATGTTCAAGTTTGAATAATTTCTTCCCTCTCTCAACAATGTATGCTTGATCATCTATCCAATAATCGCAATGAATAAAATTTGATTTATCTAAACTAGTTGTTATCCAAACCCCTCTTGATAGTGAACTGTAGTAATTTCTCAGGTTTTTATCGTCATAATTATAAATTCTAAAATCAGATTTTTCTAGCAAGCTTTTTTTTATATTGAAATAGTTTTCAAGTGTTTTATGTCTTTCAAGATGATCTTCTGTGAAGGTTGTCCATATTCCAATATTAGGTTTTACTTCTGGAGATATTTCTATTTGATAACTGCTTAATTCAGCTACAACCCAATCAATTTTTTCGTGTTTTTTGGAGTAAGCATATTTACATAAAGGTGTACCAATATTTCCAGCAAAAGGAGCATATAATCCAGTATCGCAGAGTATATGGCTTAGTAAATGAGTAACAGTAGTCTTGCCATTAGTGCCAGTAATACCTATCCAATTTGTGTCTTTTAAAATTTCCCATGCAACATTAATTTCTCCAATTACTCTAATTCCCTTTTTTTTTAATTCAACAATAGTTACATGGTCATAAGGTATTGATGGACTCACAACAACAGATTCGATCTCTCTCACAAAAGGTTGAATTTCTTCAAATACAAATTCTTTATTCAGAGAAACTAGTACATCAAGTTCTTCTAATGCTGTTTTTCTTTCTAAGAATTCTATCCCATCGTTACTTTCCCAAACAATTACTCTCTTATTGATGCTTCTCAAATACTTGGCAGCCCAAAATCCAGATTTACCTAATCCAATTACAAGATTAATATTTCTTTTACTTGAATAATTATCTATCATTAAATTTATAATTGAATTTATATTAATTGTGTTTAAGGGGTAATTCAATCATGAGATCTTTCTGCAGTATTTATAGTATTCGCCCAAGAAAAGTTAATTAATGGAAGATAATACTGCAAAATATTGGTTCACTTGGTTTTATGAAAAGTGGGAGAAAAATGCTCCAGGTGAATTAATTGAACAAGGTTTAACTCCGTCTCAGATTGCTGAACGCTTTGTTAATGAAAACCATGATAGCTTTATTCAATTGTCAAAAAAAATTGATGAAAAAAATTATGATGCCTTAACAGAATTTATGAAACTCTCAGAAAGTGAATTACATATCTTAAAATATTTTCTAAAATTAGTAAAAATGAAAAATTTATAAGAAGTTTTTAAGTATTTCAAGGCTTTTTTCCCATAAATTTTTTCTTTCTTTTTTATTCATGGCGAAAGGAGAAGTAGGGGATAGTTTTGGATGACCTCTGAAATTAAATCTAGGTCCATAATGATCACCACCTCTTGCGTCTGGTGAAGTAGCTGCAAAAAGTTGAGGTAAAGCACCCATCTCAGCAGTTTGAAAAATAGGGCTAAATAATTCCAATGAAAATGTTTCTAATGGACTAGGGTTAGGTTTTTGAGCAGTAAAGAGATTTGTTTTTGCAATTCCTGGGTGAGCAGCTAAAGAAAGTATATTTTTGTGCTTTAAGTTTTCATTTAGTTCCAAAGCAAACATTACATTCGCTAATTTGCTATTAGAGTAAGATTCCCATTTATTGTAATAGTTCTCAGCTTTAAGATTTTTCCAACCAACTTTGCCAAAAAATTGTGCTCCAGAAGTAACCGTCACTATTCTAGATTCTTCTTTTTTTTCAATAATTGGAAGTAGCTTTAGTGTCAAAAGCATATGAGCTAAATGATTAACTGCAAATTGTATTTCATATCCCTGGGCACTAAGTGTTTTAGGCGGATGCATAATGCCTGCATTATTGATTAGTAAATCCAAATTTTCAAAATTATCAAAAATTTTGGACTGAACTTCAACAATATTTTTTAAATCTGACAAATCTAATTCTAAAGGTGTAAATATTCCTTCAGGATTAAGACCTTTAAGTTTTTTGATAGTTTGATTAGCTTTTTCAAACGATCTACAAGCTATAACGATATGAGCATTTTTTTCTGCTAAGGCCTTTGCAGTGTAGTATCCAAGACCACTATTCGCACCAGTAATTAGCGCTGTTTTGCCTGTAAGGTTTGGAATATTAGATGTTTCCCAGTTAGAGATTTTAGGTCTTGAAATAGTGGCAGTCATTTATTAATCCTGCAAATTGCTATGGAATTTAACCACAATATAATTACTTTTCCACTGTAAATACTGGAAGTCAGTATCGTGAGCTCTTCTTGAAGGTACTATTTAATATTATCTTTCAATTGCATATTGCCATTCGTTATTTTGAGATAAACTTTTCTCTCTAAGTAACTTTAATTTCCTACTATTTATTTTTATAACTATCCCATTAGTTGGATATTTCTCAAATATTTTTTTCTCTAACCAATTTTTTTTATATATTTGGATTTCGCTTGTATGATTTGTGAAGTAACTGTCAGGGGTGCTGAAGCCACATTTTTTAAGATAGTTAAGGGTTTCGTATTGATTAAGTCTTCCATTAAGTATTTCGAAACAGCAAAAGCGGAGACTTTCTCCAATCCCTTTCTTATCATTGAGGTATTTTCTTGTAATTCTTTGGGAAATGCCGGCAACTTGGTTTGTAGCGTATAGTTCACCTCTAATTTGAAAATCTCGTTTGATAGGAATACAATCGGGGACATTTTTAATTTGTTTAATTTTGCTTGATACATCAAATCCTTTTTTTGTAATAGCTTTATTAAACTTGCCATCTATATATCTAATTGCAATAGCACAGCCATCAATTTTTGGTTGAATGCTTAATCTTGTTTTTGTTAATAAACTTTCCAAAAATTTTTTATAGTTTTCTTTGGCTAATTTTGGCAAAAGTTTATTATTTTTTTGATTAAAGTAGTCAGGCTCTGGATCAACAGGAATAAAGAGCTTTTCTAGTTGCTTAAATGCATCATCCGAAATTATGCCTTCACCTATTCTGTATTGTTCATCAAGATACTTAACATCTCTCACTAATAAATTATTCATAATAATTTTGATAAATATTTAAAAATCTTTTACAAAAAATCATTTAAACAAAGATTTGAAAATTAAAATTAGATCTAAAAAGTAATTGACCACTAAATATCCTCCTACGCAGAGAGCAATTAAAGGGTATAAAATGAACACATAAGGCGTTTAAATTAAATACTTCAATCAAACATATTTACAAAAAGTGAAATAGAAAATTTTAAGGATTAATTTGCAGGCAAATTTTTGAAATTTCTATCAATACAAAAAAAAATTTTTTAAAGTTATGAGAAAATGTCATTTTTATTAAAAGCACAAAATACCTGGGAAAATTTTGCGAAATACAAAATTAATGATTATGCAAAATTAAGAAATTTTGATTTTGGGCCAAATAACGAAAGTTCAGTTTCAAAATTATCGCCTTTCATTACTCATAGAATATTATCGGAATATGATCTGATCCATGATATTAAAAGTAAGTACAAAATCAAAAATTCAACTAAATTTGTTGAAGAAATATTTTGGAGAGTTTACTGGAAAGGGTGGATGGAAAATAGACCTAAAGTTTGGAGAAATTTTATTTCAGAAAATAATCTCGATTTTGATTATGAGCTATATGAAAATGCAATTAATGGCAATACAGAATTAGATTTTTTTAATTCTTGGGTTCATGAATTAAAGCAGTACAACTATTTGCATAATCATACAAGAATGTGGTTTGCGAGTACTTGGATATTTAATTTAGGCCTCCCATGGCAATTAGGAGCAAAGTTTTTCTTTAAATATCTTTTTGATGGAGATGCTTCATCTAATCTCCTTAGCTGGAGATGGGTTGGAGGATTGCAAACGAAGGGAAAACAATATCTTTTTTCATCATCAAACCTCAGAAAGTTTTCTAATAATAGATTTAATGTGGAAAAAATAAGTAATCAACAAATTTTTCTTGAAGAATCTAATCAAATACCATTTGAAGATGAGATTTATAAAAATGATATGGATCCTAAATCAGATAATCTGATTATGTTTGAAAATGATCTGCACCTTGCAACTCTTAAAAATTTACTTCCAAGCTATAAAAAAGTATTTATTATCCTTTTAAAAAATGAACAAAGACAAATTAAATTGTCTGAATCTGTTTTGAAATTTAAACAAGATTTGGTCTCTGAATTTGTAGAGCAATTTGATAATGTTAAACAGATTGATCCTTATTCACTGGAAAATACTTTTAAAAATACCAATGAAATAGACATTATTTATCCTGGAGTGGGAGAAAATTATGATTTCATAACTGAGTTTAAAAATTTACACCATAAAGAAATTTTTAATCTTGTGAGGGATGAAGATTTATTTGCTTGGAAATTTGCTAAAAGAGGGTTTTTTAAATTTAAAGAAAATATTCCAAAAATAAATCAGAGAATATTAGAAAATTTTTCAAAAAACAATTTTTAACTTAATTGAATTCCTAATCAGAAAATAACCCTTTTGGTAAGTAAGTATAAATACTTATTTAGGTATGACTTTTGCTCTTTAATCCACGATGGATACTGTGACTAGTTATTTTTACTTAAGGATAATTTTTTTATAGTGCTTTCAACAATTCTTACAAAGTCGTTTAGCAAAGATACTGCTTTATTAATTCTTAGAGTTATAACTGGAACTGTTCTTATTCATCACGGTTATGAGAAATTAGCAAATATAGAAAATTTCGCTGATGCTTTTGTAAGACCACTTCACCTCCCATTCCCAATATTTTTATCATACATAGCGGCATTCTCAGAAATAGGTGGTAGTTGGTTACTAATTATCGGCTTAGCCACAAGATTTGGAGCTTTGGCAATTGTTGGAACAATTTCTGTCGCTATATATCATGCACTTGTTACTTCAGGTTTTAATATTTTCTTACTAGAGCTTTTACTCTTATATTTTGCTTCAGCAACTTCAATTGTATTAACAGGCCCCGGTAACTTCTCCTTAGATGAAGTCATTATCAGAATTTTGAAATCTGAAGATGAGGAGGAAATTATAGCTTCAACAAAAGTTAAACCTTCCAAGCAAGTCGAAGTCAAAGAAGAAACAAGTAAAGGTGGCTTATTTCAATTTTTGCAAGCGAACATTCTTTCAGATACTTCAAGCTAACTTTTTAGGATAAAGGTTATTGATTAGTTCTAACCTTTTTCGATAACTGTTTTTCTTCTCAAGTTTTATCTTAATTGTTGCTTCAGATAGACTTATAAATAGCCCTATAGCTGTTACCCAAGATAAAAAAATAAAAGGGTTTTCTGGAATTTCTGAGAAATTCATATTAATAATACTTCTTTTTTAAAACTGACTGATCACAATATGTTTTTCAACCTAAATATACAATTTAGAAATATTTAAGGATTAATTTCAACTTTTTCCCATTTTTTAATCTTTTCCCAAATATATCGTTTATGAACAGGCTGTTCTAATTTAAGAAGATCCACTGAATCGATTTTAAAATTTAGAACTACAAAATTTTCTGACTTGGGTAGATTGGATAATATTTCACAACTAGATTGGACTTTTGGGTTTATTTTCTCTCCAGGAGATCCCCAAAACCAAGACGATTTTGATTTTTCTGATAATAAATCCCAATAATTTTTGTCATCACTTAATTCATATATTTTTCCTTTGAATCTATATTGTGATTTGGTTTTCAAAAAGAACCATAATATTTCTGCATTAGGGTTAGATTTTAAATGCCCAATTTTTTCACTTCTTCTATCTGTAAAAATAATCATTGAACTATCTTTATGCCATCCTCTGAAAACAACTGTTCTTAATCTTGGCTCATTTTCTTCGCTGACTGTTGCAAGCTGTATCCATCTATTAGAGGGCGATTTGCCCTCTTTTTTTCTTGAAGATTTTAAATCTTGCCTCCAACTGGGTAAGTTGTTATCAGGCATTTAATTTAGGCAATATAAAACCACTTTTCTTTTTGTATTCTTCGAATGAATCATATTTTGAGAGCGATTTATCTTTTTTTATCATTCTTGGTAGAAAAACTATAGAGAAAAATATTGCAAGAATTACTAATGGTATTAAACTCATTGAAAGTATGGCGAATGAAAGATAAATTAGTATTTCTCCTAGATAATTTGTATTCCTTATATTTTTGAAAAATCCTTCTTTAATTAGATCTTTTTTTAATTTAAGAGAAAAATATTTTTGGGCATCACTAGAAAAGTGTAGAAACACACCAATTATATTTATAGATACAGATGCAGCTATTACAATATTTGGAACAGATTTCTGAGATGATATAAGAATGTAGGGAGCTACCCAGTAACTTCCAAGGAAAATAAAACCCGTAACTGAAGTTAAAAAATTGATTTTTTCTTTAAAATAAGGATCTGGGAATATCTTTTCTTTTAGAAGCCAAAGTAATCCATAAGTACCATGCAGAGCTAAATAAACGTAGGGAGCGATCGTAAAATTATCAAAAAAAATCATAAGACCTACCACTACAAATGCAGTAAGCCCCTTATGTAGATTAATTATTTGATTAAGTTTCATCTTTATTAATAATCTAAAAAATGAAATTATTTTCTGTGGATATAACCTAGGTCGTCAAAAGTTTTAATGGGCGATACTGGATTCGAACCAGTGGCCACTACCGTGTCGAGGTAGTGCTCTACCACTGAGCTAATCGCCCCAATTGAGGAATTTTTAATCCCCCTTATAAGAAAATAGCAGGTTGCGTTTCATTTTCTAAGTAATTTAACTTTCCATCGTTCTCTTTTGGTTATTTCTAAATTTAGAATTTCGATAAATCCTTTATTTTCAAGTTCTAGTTTGTCGCCAATTTTTAGATTAATTGTTGGCTTATTAACTTTGCTTCCATTTAATCTGAGCATTCCATTCTCTATCCTTTCAATGATTTTGGTTCGTGATACCCTAAAGCCAGCTGATGCTATAGCATCTAATCTTGTTGAAGCTTCTACAGTATTGACAAGTTTTTTTGATCTTCCAGAAGGTATTTGTAATTCATCTATACCTACTACATTAACTTTTACTTTTACGTCTCTTAAATAAAAAATCTTTTCATCTAGATGCTTTATATTTGAATTATCAATTATCCCTTGTGCTCCCCTATCGCCAATGGTCCATATATCTCCAACTTTTATTTGATTAACCCCATTTTCAATTAAAAGGGATCTAAAGTCGTCTTGTGTAGCATTATCAAATAAAAAATTCCCATTAATTTTTATTCCTTGAGCTGGAAAATTACTTTTTAGTGCATCCTCTTCAGGAATATTATCTCCTCTAAAGCAAGCTATCCTAGATCTTTGAGAAGAGGAGAATCCTCCATAAATAAAAAATTTGAAATCATTTAAATTTTCAAAATCTTTTAAAATTTCTTCGCAAACATAAGTTGAATTAAACCCTGTCCAATAAGTTTCCCAGTGTTTGTAGGCTAAGTTAGCAATATTTATTAATTCCTCAGTTTCTTTTTTGTAGTTTGCATTTATTAAGATCTCTTTTAAGTCAATCATTTAACCTTCTAAAAAAATTATATCTTTTGCTTCTGATTGTTTTATCAAAGACCATGGTAATTCAGCTCCAATTTGATTTTCAAGTAAAACAAGCCATTTACCCTCTTTATTAAAATTAATGATTGATCTTAACTCTTTATTTCTATTAATGTTGATACTTGCAGAAGAAACAATGCTTCCTAAATATCCTGAACCCATTCCTAAAAGACCTCCAATTAATGATTCCCCAATGTTATTTAAACCAAGAAAGCTGAAGGTAGATAAATTTGTCATATTAGAAAAAGCTATTCCAGCTATAAACCCAAATGGCATTAGCCATCTACTCATATCTCGTTGTCTGATCTTTCTATCAAGTTTAGGATTTAAGATTCTTATATCTTCAAAATTTTGAGATTTGAATAAGATATTTGCTTTCGCATTGAGCAATTCTGTTTCGTCTAATGATATTTTCTCACTTATTGGTGGGATCAAAATAGCTTCAGAGAGCATTACTGATTTTTCTTTGAAAACATCAAATAGCTGAATACATTTATCAATGTCTTCAAATATCACGATACTTTTAGTCAAATTTCAATCCTCAAATGTTTGTGTGTTATTCAAATTAATAAAATAAGATACATACACTATAGATTAAGTTAAAGTAAAAGATTAAAGAACCAATCTTAAATGACAAAAGTTCTCATTACAGATCCAATTGATCAAACAGGAATCGATATTCTTTCACAAGTTGCTCAGGTTGATCAGAAGATAGGAATATCAGACTCTGAGTTAGCGTCTATTATTAAAGATTATGATGCTTTAATGATTCGTTCTGGGACCCAAGTGACTGAAGAGATTATTAACTCTTCAAGTAAACTTAGAATTATTGGAAGAGCCGGAGTTGGAGTCGATAATGTAGATGTTAAGGCTGCTACACAAAAAGGAGTTCTTGTTGTTAATTCTCCAGGGGGTAACACAATAGCTGCTGCTGAACATACTATAGCTATGATGTTGGCCTTATCTAGACATATTCCAGTCGCTAATAGTAGTACTCTTTCAGGTAAATGGGAAAGAAAGAAATTTGTTGGGAATGAGCTTTATAACAAAAAATTAGGTGTAGTAGGTTTAGGAAAAATTGGTGCTCATGTAGCGAAAGTTGCTAATGCATTAGGAATGGAAGTTTACGGATACGATCCCTTTGTCTCAACTGAAAGAGCTCAACAAATCCAAGTTAAACTATCTGAAATAAAGGATTTATTCCAACAATCTGATTACGTAACTTTGCATTTGCCTCGTACACCAGAGACAGAGAATTTAGTAAATATGAAGGTGCTTAAAAGTATGAAAAGTAGCGCAAAATTAATTAATTGTGCCCGAGGAGGCTTAATTGACGAAGAAGCATTAGCAGAAGCTTTAAATGAATCATTGATTGGAGGTGCTGCGATAGATGTCTTTTCTAAAGAGCCATTGGAATCTAATTCACCACTTTTAAAGGTTGAAAAGAATCTTATTCTTACTCCTCACCTAGGAGCATCTACTCGAGAAGCGCAAGAAAATGTAGCTGTTGATGTTGCAGAACAAATCAGAGATGTCTTGCTTGGTTTGTCTGCTAGAACTGCCGTAAATATTCCAGGTTTGAGCCCTGATATTATGGATAGCCTAAAACCTCATTTGCAGTTGGCTGAAACAATGGGTCTGCTTATAAGCCAGCTTTCAGGAGGACAGATTCAAAAACTAGAGGTGAAGCTTCAAGGCGAATTTGTTCAACATCCTTCCCAGCCATTAATAATAGCTAGTCTTAAAGGTCTTCTAAGTAAAGCTTTGGGAGATAGGATCAATTACGTAAATGCTTCTCTAGAGGCAGATTCAAGAGGTATTTCAGTAGTCGAGAGTAAAGATGAGGCAAGACCTGAATTTGCTAGTGGATCTTTGCAATTAACCACTTATGGAGATAATGGCGACCATAGCGTAGCAGGAAGCATTTTTGCTGATGGGGAATTAAGAATTATTAGTATTGATCAATATCCTGTTAATGTATCGCCAAGTAGATACATGTTGGTTACTAGGCACAGGGATATGCCTGGTATTATTGGCAAGCTTGGTTCTTTATTGGGTAGTAACAATGTAAATATTGCTTCAATGCAAGTTGGGCGCAAAATTGTTAGAGGTGAAGCAGTTATGGTTCTAAGTATTGATGATCCAATTCCTAATAAGTTGCTTGACACCATTATTGAAGTAGAGGGAATTACCAATGCTAATCCAGTTACTCTATAAAGAGGTCTGCTCTCTGTAATGACAATTAAAGATTGGTATAAACTAACTTTTTTGATTGAAAGTGATTCAGAAGAAATAATTATTTGGAAATTAAATGAGCTGGGGATATTTAGTTTTTCATTTGAATATTTAATTAAAAATAAAAATAAAAAAGAGGTGAATATATGGCTTCCAGTCGCTGATTGGAGCGAGAGTTCTAGGTTTGGTGTTGAAAAAATAATTACCAAACTTCTAAATATTAATGCCCCTACGAATCAATTTTTTGACTGGAGTATCATAAAAGAAGAGGATTGGTTGACAAGCTGGAAGAAATATTGGGCGCCTGAATTAGTAGGAAATCATTTTTTAATATTGCCTTGTTGGATAAATCTAAATGAAAAATTTAAAGATAAAAAAATCATAAAAATTGATCCTGGAGCAGCCTTTGGTACAGGAAGTCACCCTTCGACTTATCTTTGCTTGGAAAAAATGGATAATATTTTATTTTCTGATAAAAAGATATTAGATATTGGAAGTGGTAGCGGGATTTTGAGTGTCGCCGCAAGATTGCTTGGCGCTAAAGAAGTTTGTGCAGTGGATAATGATTATCTAGCTATAAATGCAACTAAATCTAATTTCCAACTAAATTTCGGTAATTTAAATAATTTAAATACATATTTGGGATCTTTTAATGAGGTAATTTTAAAAAATCAACTCAAACAATTTGATTTTGTTTTATGCAATATTCTTGCAGAAGTAATAAAAGAAATGATTCCAAATATTTATAAGTGCTTAAGAAATAATGGGGAAGTTATTTTTAGTGGAATTCTGAATTCACAAAAGGATGAAATTATAAAAATATTAATTCAGAATGACTTGAAATTATTGGATGTATCAACTAGAAAAGATTGGGCATGCATTTCTGCGCAAAAAGCCAGCGATCCAACCTAAGTATAAGTTTTTCTTATACATACTCTTTCATACATTTTATTGTGTCATTTTTTACTTCAAAATCTCACATATCGACCTAATCGATGTTAAAAATGTATGAGATAGGTATTAACTACCAACAATTTTTTAATTAAATGGCTTCTTACAAAGTTACACTCATCAGTGAAGGTGAAGGTCTCAATTCAACTATTGAAGTACCTGATGACCAATACATTCTCGATGCTGCTGAAGAACAAGGGATCGACCTTCCTTATTCCTGCAGAGCTGGAGCATGTTCAACATGTGCTGGAAAAGTTACTTCAGGTAGTGTTGATCAATCAGATCAAAGTTTCTTGGATGATGACCAATTAGAAGCTGGTTTTGTTCTTACATGTGTTGCTTATCCAACATCTGATGTAACAATTACAACTCATGCTGAGGAAGAATTGTATTAATTATATAAAATTAACTTTTCTAAGTTGATTATTCATTATTTCTCTGCCACCCTCTATGAAGGTGGTTTTTTTTTGTATATGAATAATTTTGAATTCTTTAAGACTGGCAGTGTTCAATCAAGTTATGGAGGTCAGTACAGTTATAAGGTAATTGGACCATGTTGCAGACTTTATGATAGGGAAGAGTTACCTTGGCCCTGCTCAAGGCTTGCTTGGAGAAGTAAGGAGCCTAGTTGGAGAAGAATAGGTTCTAGGTTTGTTGCTGATATGGCCTCAAGAAAATGCCCATCTTACTCAGTACAAATTTTGGAGCCTGGATCAAAACCTGTTGAGACAGTTATAACTCTTTTTTCAAAGAAATTTTCTTCTGATATACAAGAATGGTGGTATAGCAAAAAACCAGGCTCAAAAGAGCCTGGTAATATCTTTCCTTATGAAGTTAGTTAGCTTTAGGTATTATGCTTTTGGCTTTGGAGGCATGTAACCTTTTAAGCCGCTGCATTCAAGACTATCAATTGTATTAACTCCAGTTTTTGTGTTAGTTCCACTAGCTCTTTCACATAATGATTTTCTTTGAGAAAGATCAAGATTTGCATCAGTAAAGTCTGCCCCATCAATAATTGCTCCATCAAAAACACTTTTCATTAGTTCACCATTGGTAAGATTTGCATCAGTAAAGTCAGCATTATCGAAGCGTGTTGCATATGCAATGAGGTCTGTCATATTGGCCCCTTTAAAACTAGAGTTTTTTGCTGTTGTTACACTCATATATGCGCCTTGAAGATTAGCTTCTCCTAAATCTTGATTAGATAAATCATATTTAACATATTCAGTATTATGAAGGTCTGCACCGTGAAGATCATCTTTTAAAACGTCAACTGATGAAGGATCACTAGGATAAAGTGCGTTTGCAGAGATTGGATTAATAAGTAAACCAATAATTAATGGAAGAAAAATAAATAGTCTTTTACAAGACATATGTAGTGATGAAAAAATAGAGACCATTTCGATCGACATCAAATAGAAAAACCTAAGACTATTATTTCATGGGTTGGCCATTTACAGCGCTCCTGCTAACGAACTGTTGCAGTTTATTTTATTTCTGCAGTTAGGAAATCTTTGGCAAGATGAGTATTTGGGAAAACTTTTTGCGCCTCTTTAAGCAAATCACCTGGTGTAATTGAATTTTTATTAGTATATCTTGGACTTAAATGAGTAATAATCAATTTTTTTGTATTAGATAATAATGCTGTTTTGGCAGCCATAATTGTAGTGGAATGTAATTTTTCATAGGCCATTCTCTCATCCGTCTGAGAAAATGTTGATTCATGTACGAGTAAATCGGCATTTTTCGATAGTGAAACAGCTGATTCGCTAAAGACTGTATCTGTGCAATAAACAAAACTTTCTCCTTCTCTAGGCGGTCCACAGAATTCTTTTCCATCAAATGTCCTTCCGTCTGGTAATACGACTTTTTTACCTTGTTGCAGTTCTGAATAAATTGGTCCAGGTGCTATTTTTAGAGACTCTGCTTTTTTGATATCAAATACACCTGGCTTATCTTTTTCACTAACCCTATAACCATAAGCAGGTATTTTATGTTTAAGGCAGGCGCAATTTACTTTTATTTTGTTGTTTTCAAATAGAATTTTATTTTTTAATGCAAAATTTTCAACTTCCACAAAATGCAATGGGAATGACAATTTGCAAAAACTACTTTTAAGTGCTGAATTTATAAAACTTCGCAACTCTGAAGGACCGTAAATTTCAATACCCTCACTATTGCCTGATAAACCTAAGGTAGCCAAAAGTCCAGGCAAACCATAAATATGGTCACCATGCATATGTGTAATAAATATTTTCTTGATTTGTGAAGATTTAATATTACTTTTCATTATTTGATGTTGCGTTCCCTCTCCACAATCAAAAAGCCAAACTTCTGCTGACTGTGATAATTTAAGTGCTAGGGAAGAAACATTTCTCGTTAAGGATGGGACACCTGAGCTTGTTCCTAAGAAGGTGATATTCACTTATTTATGATATTTTTATTTTTATATCTGGATTAAATTTAGACTTTTAGTCAAACTTAGGCAAATTAAGCATTTGTTTTTAAACAAAGTGATACTTAAATTTAAAAATAATTATAGTAAATGTTGCCTGATAAGTATTCTATTTATTTGTGTTTTTCATAGTGAAAGTGTTTTTGCATCTAAAGAGCCAATAATTAGAGTTTTGATATCAAAAAATAACAATTTAAGGATCAGATCAGATAGATCAATTCCTTTAACAATAAATGGGAAATTTTTTTCAAGCAAAAAAATAAAAGGCTTAACCTTGAAAAATGAGAAAAATAGAAAAATTTTATATTTTGATAAAAATAAACAAAAAAAATATGACTTAAAAAATAATCAACAATTTAAAATAAGTTCTTCTGATAGAAGAGGTATATGGGTAGGTCAGAAGAGATTTTCTGGTAAGCTTAATATCTTTGTCCTTGACTCTAAAATATTGGTAGTAAATGTTTTAGGAATAGAAAAATACCTCAATAGCGTAGTGGGTTCAGAAATGCCAACAAAATGGCCTATTGAAGCATTAAAGGCACAAGCAATTGCTTCAAGAACTTATGCTTTAAATCAAAAGGGAAATAATTTATTTGATATAGATTCAACCCAGAAAAATCAAGTCTATAATGGCTTAGAGTCTAGAACTTACAAAACTATCAGAGCTGTTAAAAGTACAAGATCTTTGGTTTTAACTTATAAAAATAAATTAATTAATGCTTTGTTTCATAGCAGCTCAGGTGGAATGACAGAAAATAGTCAAGATGTATGGAAAAATAAATATCCATATTTATCAAGTGTGAAAGATTTTGATAAAAATAATCCAAAATTTAGATGGCACAAAACAATTTCGAGTAATCAATTAATAAATTTATTTCCCGAGATTGGAGGTTTAAATAATATAGAGATTCTAGATATTACTGCGACCGGGAGGGTAAAAAATGTAAATCTTATTGGGGCTTATGGTTCTTATCAAATGTCTGGGGTAGCTTTAAGAAAAAAATTAGGACTCAACAGTAATTTTGTGAGATTTAGATTTTTTGAGGAAGAATTAAACAACAATACTCCCCAAAAGAGAGGTTTAATAGCTTTTGGACAGGGATCAGGTCATGGAGTAGGAATGAGTCAATGGGGTGCAAAATATCTGGCGTCTAGAGGCCAAAAAGCTGAAAGAATACTAAAGCATTTTTATAGGGGTGTTCAGATTAAACCTTTTAGAAAAGAATACCTATAGAAGTTATTTAGCATTAAGGACTAATTTTGGATTTATATTAGATTGCTCTTTATTTAAGAAGCCTATCCCAAGAAGTGTTTGTTTGTTATCTATTACTTTTATAGGTTTTTTATAGTCAAATGATTTGCTTTCCCGGAAGTAATTAATATCAACTTTAATTTCTCTTCCTGTTTGCCAAAAATTGATTTGTTCTTCATTACTTAAGACAAATGTTGAAATGTGACTAAGAGCAGAAATTGTTGGAATAATAAAATTTTTCGAGTTTTTTTTTCCTTTTTCTTTTTCAATATCAGATATTTTTATCGAGTTTTGTTCATCAAAGCCACAAGCTGAAATTCTTTTTAGTTGAAGAAGGCAACCTGCGGAATTAAGAGTTTCTCCTATATCTCTCGCGATTGATCTTATATATGTGCCAGCTGAACATTTGATTTTTATTTCTATGATTCCGTTAATTTGGTCCCAGTTCATTAAAATGAGTTCGTCTATTTTTACTTCTCTTGGTGCTAATTCAAAAATTTCATTCCTGAAAGATTTTTTATAAGCTCTCTCTCCATTGACGTGCACACTAGAAACTTTCGGCGGAATTTGTTTAATAATTCCTCTAAATCTATTGAAGTATTGATCTAATTGTTTATAGCTGATTTTAGGCCAACTTTTTTGACTAATTATTTCTCCTTGAATATCATCAGTGCTAGTTCTTATCCCTAATTTAATTTCTCCTATATAGGTTTTACCCTGGGGAAGATATTGAATAAATCTTGTTGCATTGCCTATAGCGATTGGTAATGTTCCTATAACTTCTGGGTCAAGAGTTCCTGTGTGCCCAACCTTTTTTGTATTTAGTAACTTCCTTATTTGTTTAACACAATCATGAGAGGTACAGCCTTTATCTTTATTAATTACTAAGAATCCATCTTTAGTTTCCATTTTTAATATTAAGAATACTTTCAGAAAGATTTATAACCATTCTATGATTTTGGTATTGGAAATTTAGAGAAAGAAATTGAAAAACCATAATTTCATTTTAAAAGAGTTTTTAGACAATGCTTTCAATTTGAAATCACACTTAATGGAATACTTATCTATCAAGGAATGTGATTTAGATGGATTCCTTGCAAATGCAAAGATTAATTTAGCAAATTCACATCCTGGGGATGCTTTAAATGATGTTTCAGATTTTTATACTGAGATTGTAGGAGATAGGCATGTAGCTGATTTAGCTGCTTGGCATATTACAAGTAGAGACTATATAGCTGATACTTTAAAACTTCAGCAGAGATTTTCTAGAGATTTAGTTTTAGATTTTGGAGGAGGTATTGGTACGCATGCCCTAGCTAACGCTATGTCTTCGAAAGTTGAGCATGTTTTTTTTGTAGATATTAATCAAACAAATAGAAATTTTGTTGAATATAGGGCTAAGAAATTAGGAGTAGAAAAAAAACTTACTTTTTGCAAGACAATTCAAGATACACAAATATTGAAATTTGATACAGTAGTCTGTCTTGATGTTTTGGAACATCTTGCAGATCCAGCTTCTCAAATTAATAATTTCAGTGAGATTATGGATAGTAATTCTATCGCTCTATTCAATTGGTATTTCTATAAAGGAGATAAGAATGAATATCCGTTTCATATAGATGATATTCGAATTGTTGAAAAGTTTTTTGAGACTCTTCAATCAAAATTTTTAGAGGTATTTCATCCTATTCTTATAACCACAAGAGCTTATCGGAAAATTAGATAACTATATTAACTCTTTTTCTATTTTTTAAATTTCTTTTAATGCTTTCGAAACTTACGGTCCCTTCTTTTAGTGCAAAAAGCGTGTCATCTTTACCTATGCCAACATTGTTTCCGGGCAAAAATGATGTACCTCTTTGGCGGATTAAAATTGATCCAGCAGTTACTTTTTCTCCACCATAAGCTTTAACACCTAGTCTTTTGGAATTTGAATCTCGACCATTTCTTGTAGAACCTGTCCCTTTTTTATGTGCCATTAGAATTGTTTAATTTGTAGATTTTTCTGATTTTGGTTTAGTTTCCTTTTTAATAGTTTCTTTTTTTGAAGAAGACTTAGGAGTATCTTTACCTATTGTTATAGATTTTACCATAACTCTTGTAAGTTCTTGTCTATGTCCCATTTTTCTTCGTGTCTTTTTTTTTGGACGCATCTTGTATACAAGAATTTTCTTATCTCTCTTATGGGAGACTACTTCCAATTCAATTTTTGCGTCCTTAACGTAAGGTTTTCCAACAGTAATAGAGTCTTTGTCTTTTAGAAGTAAAACTTTTTCAAGTGTTATCTTATCTTTTTCTTTTGCATTTAACCTGTCTATGTCATAGTATCTGTTAACTTCGAACCAGAATTGTTGACCCGAAGTTTCAGCTATCGCGAACAATTCATTACTTTTTAAAGAATTGCTTGAGGAGTTTTTAGAATTTGTCATCTTTTTAAAGACGCTATCAGGCTCAAATTTATAATTTGATTTAGCCAAATAAGCAATCATAATAGTTTGTTTATTTTCTTATTTTGTAGTGTAATAAGTCAAGGGTTGTTTTAAATCTTTTATATCAATTAAGGACCAATAACAATGGCAGCAAGAAAAACATACATTTTAAAACTCTATGTTGCTGGAAATACACCTAATTCAATGAGAGCCTTAAATACTTTAAGAGGAATTTTAGAAAATGAATTCAAAGGTGTTTACGCTTTGAAGGTTATTGATGTACTCAAGCAACCCCAACTTGCAGAAGAAGATAAAATTTTAGCCACCCCAACCTTAGCTAAAATTTTACCGCCTCCTGTGAGAAAAATAATAGGTGATCTCTCAGATAGAGAGAAAGTATTAATTGGTTTAGATCTCCTTTTTGATGAATTAACTGAAACTGAATATAGTGGAGATAAATAGAACATTAAAAACTTTCAAAATTCAAAATTTATTTTACTTTTGTTTAATTAGTTTAAAACTATGAATGATAAGAAATTTGGCAAATCAAATAAAATGCAAGTACAAAAATTACCAACTGGCATAGAAGGCTTTGATGATGTTTGTAGGGGTGGTTTGCCTGTATCTCGAAGTACACTCGTTAGTGGTACCTCAGGAACGGGTAAAACTGTTTTTTCACTGCAATACTTACACCATGGAATTTGTAATTTTGATGAGCCTGGTATCTTCGTAACATTTGAGGAATCACCTTTAGACATCATTAGGAATGCTGCGAGTTTTGGGTGGGATTTACAAGAATTAATTGATCAAAATAAACTTTTTATTTTGGATGCTTCTCCTGACCCTGATGGTCAGGATGTTGCAGGTAACTTTGACTTGTCTGGTCTTATTGAGAGAATTAGTTATGCGATCAGAAAATATAAAGCTAAAAGAGTTGCAATAGATTCAATAACTGCAGTCTTTCAACAATATGATGCTATTTACGTTGTGAGAAGAGAAATATTTAGACTCATAGCAAGATTAAAAGAGATAGGTGTGACAACAGTAATGACTACAGAGAGGGTTGATGATTATGGACCTATAGCTAGATATGGAGTAGAAGAATTTGTATCTGATAATGTTGTTTTACTAAGAAATGTGCTTGAGTCAGAGAAGAGAAGAAGAACTTTAGAAGTTTTGAAGTTAAGAGGTACTGTACATATGAAAGGTGAATATCCATTCACCATGGGGATTGATGGGATAAGTGTGTTCGCCCTCGGAGCAATGAGATTAACGCAGAGATCCTCAAATATTAGAATTAGCTCTGGAGTTAAAGATCTTGATGATATGTGTGGTGGAGGATATTTTCAGGATTCCATCATTCTCGCTACTGGAGCTACTGGTACAGGAAAAACAATGCTTGTATCAAAATTTGTTGAAGATGCTTATAACAATAATGAAAGAGCAATACTTTTTGCATATGAAGAATCTAGGGCTCAATTGCTTAGGAATGCAACTAGCTGGGGAATAGATTTTGAAAAAATGGAAAGTGATGGGTTATTGAAAATTATTTGTGCATATCCTGAATCAACTGGTTTAGAAGATCACTTACAAATTATAAAAACGCAAATTAATCAATTTAAACCAAAAAGGATGGCAATTGATTCTCTCTCTGCATTAGCCAGAGGTGTAAGTTTGAATGCATTTAGACAGTTTGTAATTGCTGTTACTGGTTATACAAAACAAGAGGAGATAGCAGGCTTCTTTACTAATACTGCAGAAGAATTTATGGGAAGTCATTCTATAACTGATTCTCATATCTCAACAATTACAGATACCATATTGTTACTTCAATATGTAGAAATAAAAGGTGAGATGGCAAGAGCTCTAAATGTTTTTAAAATGCGGGGATCATGGCATGATAAACGAATAAGAGAATTTATCATTACAAATAGTGGCCCAGAAATAAGAGATTCTTTTTCTAATTTTGAACAAATATTTAGCGGCGCCCCTCACAGAATTGTACCTGATCAAAATGTTCAAAATGTTTTTAAAGGATTAGATAATAATTAGATAATTTCCTTAATTTCAGAAGCGGAGAAAGAATCTGAATTGTTAATAGCTTTTGTCAATAATTCATCTTTATCAGATTGTGCTAAAGCTAAATCAAACCAGAAAGTTGTTCCTACTCCTAATTCACTAGCCATACGAATTTCTCCACCATGTTTTTCAATTATTCCTCGCACGATTGACAAACCTAAACCGGTACCTTGCTCAGTATGAACAGAATTCTCTACTCTATAAAAACGATCAAAGATCTTTTCTTGATCAGCTTGAGATATTCCTGAGCCAGTATCAGCAATCTCAATTCTTACTTTTGGTAGTGGTGATACCAATTCACATTGAGGGGCTGCATCATTTTTAATACTTGGAGGGAAAGCAGGGCAGGAATCTGGCCAAGTATAAGCTCTTATAATTAGGGTGCTGTTTTTTGGACTAAATTTCAATCCATTACCCAGCAAATTATCAAAAACCTGTAAAAGTAAATCAAAATTTCCAAGAATTGGAGGAATAGTTTCCTCTATATCATGAGCTAAAGAAACGTTTTTTTCTGTTGCATTAAGTCTATAGTTTCTAAGTGTCTGCTCTATTGCGGGCTTTATGTCCATTTGTTCTAGTTGAACAATTTTACCAGACTCTAATCTTGATAAATCTAATACATCATTTACAAGTCTTGTTAACCTATCAGTCTCTGAATTTGCAATTCCCAAAAATTCTATTTGTTCTTCATCAGAAAGTTGATCTTTTAAATCATGTAAGGTCTCTACATAACTTTTGATATTAAAAAGAGGTGTCCTTAATTCGTGCGAAACATTACTAATAAATCTATTTTGTGCCGCGTTAAGTTCAACTTCTCTAGTTAAGTCTTGGATTGTTACGGCTATTCCTTTTAATTCAATTTTATTTGTATCCAAAACTGATTGCAAGACAATTCTTAGGGTTCTTGCTGGTTCTCCTAAACTGAATCTTAAATCGTCTTTCTCCTTTTCCCTGTTTAAAATAGATTCAATATTTGAATGTAAGTCGTTAGATAGAATTTCGGGGATTTCATTTAAAAAATGTTTACCCTCTAAGAATCTCCCTTCCCAACGAAATAATCTCTTTGCGGTTGGATTAGTGAGTACAATCTTCCCTTTTGAATCCAATAATATGGCACCATCAGCCATTGTAGCTATCAGGGATTGCTGCTTGATTTGCGCCGCTTTTAGCTCTTCTATATTAGCCTCATCATAATTTTCTAACTGGGTGGCCATTCTGTTAAATCCATTTAAGAGTTCTCCCAGATCACCTGTCATGGGTAAAGAAATTCTGGATTTAAAATTTCCTCTTGAAATTTCTCTAACACCTCTTACTAACTCTCTGACGGGTCTTGTAATAGTTAGTGCATTAAATACAGCTCCAAGTATTACTAAAACCCAAATAGAGATAAAAACTGCAATAGTTACTTCTCTAGTTAAGGCGGCACTGGCTAATGCTTTTTTATTCGGGGTGACTCCCAAAGCTAAAGTTCCGAGATATTTGCCTTTCCACAACATTGGGACAAATACATCTGTTACTTGACCTTGAGGGGTCGCATGCTGTCTAACCAATGGGAATTGTGGTCTTTTCTTTAATTCAGAGGGTAGTTTGAGTCTTCGAGTGAGTTGAAACTGACTGTCTGAGCTTGTCGGCGTTGCACTGATCGGTATTCCAAGTTGAACAATATCTTCAGCATCAGTAAAGAATATATAACGTAAGTTTCGACTGGATCTCCAAAACTTTTCAGCTACATTTGAAATTTCTTTTTTTTGGTTGTTAGCGACTAATTCTGTAACATTCCCAGATAACAATAAGCCAAGATCTCGAGCATATCTTGTATCGTTCATTCCTGCATCTCTTTGGATACTGTTTAATGCAAAGAAAGTTATTCCTGTCATTAGGAGGCTTACGACAAGAGTTGCTATCGCTAACAACTTTGTCCTTAAACTGAACCCACTCCACCAAGCGAGGAGTCCATTAATCCAATGGTTTTTATTCATTTCTTCATTATCATTGATGCTATATTTCGCACTTTCTTGATTATTGGAACCCACCATAATCTTAATTCTCCTTTGAAAAGTTTTTTCTGACTTGATAACCTATGTCATTTCTGAAGTAAATTCCCTTAAAATGGATTTTTTTTAAATTCTTGTATGCTTTTTCAAAAACCAAATCGAAATCTTTATCTTGGCAGACAACACTTAAGACTCTTCCTCCACTAGTTAATAATTTCCCATTTTCATTAGAAGAGGTACCTGAGTCGAAAATTTGACAATCATTCGAATCAATCTTACCTATATTTATTTCAAATCCAGTTTCATATTCGAAAGGATAACCTTGTGAGGTCGCTATTACACAACCGCTAACTTTATCAGATGTATTAATTTTTTCACCACTAGTTAAATTTCCCATTGAACATTTCTCTAAAAGAAATACGAAATTCTGATCCATCAAAGGCATTATTGTCTGGCATTCTGGATCACCAAATCTGCAATTGTATTCTATAACTTTAGGCCCAGATTCTGTGATCATTAACCCAAAGTAAATTACACCTCTATAGTCAATATTTCTTTTATTTAATTCATCTATTGTAGGTTCAATTATCTCTTTAATAATTCTGTCAAGGTAAGCTTCTGTTAATAATGGGGCAGGAGAATAGGCTCCCATACCACCTGTATTTGGTCCTTTATCTTTCTCATTAAGTCTTTTGTGATCTTGGGCGGTTGGAAGTAATGTGTATCTCTTCCCATCGCATAAAGCAAAAACTGAAACTTCTGGCCCTTGAATTTTTTCTTCTAGAACAACTATATTCCCAGAGTTGCCAAATCTACCATTAAAAATTGACTCTGCAGCTGCAAAGCATTCATCTTTTGAATTAGGAATAAAAACACCCTTACCTGAAGCTAGACCATCTGCTTTTACTACCAATGGAATTGATGCTGAATTGATGATTTTTTTGGCTTCTTCTAAAGAATTGACTTTCCAAAAGTTTGCAGTTGGAATATTTGCGTCTTGCATAAATTCCTTTGCCCAAGATTTACTAAATTCTAATTTTGCTCCATCTTTATTAGGACCAAATACTTTAAAATTTTTTTTGCGAAGAAAATCAGCTAATCCATTTGCTAGAGGTATTTCTGGTCCGATAACAACTAAATCTATTTTCAAAAAATCAAGCTTTTCAACTAGTTCATTTTTATTATTTATATCAATTTTTATTCTTTTACATTTATTTATTCTTTCTGAACCAGCGTTGCCAGGTATTAAATAAACTTTTTTAACTAATTCATTTTTTTGAATAGCCCAAGCCAAAGAGTT
Source organism: Prochlorococcus marinus str. AS9601 (assembly GCF_000015645.1). Classification (NCBI taxonomy): domain Bacteria; kingdom Bacillati; phylum Cyanobacteriota; class Cyanophyceae; order Synechococcales; family Prochlorococcaceae; genus Prochlorococcus; species Prochlorococcus marinus. The sequence continues at coordinate 1,320,181 of NC_008816.1, read as the reverse complement.
TTCTCTCCCGCCATTTCCAATTATTAATATATTTTCTAATCTAATAGAGCTCCTAGAACTTGGTGAATGACTTCCCATATATTCGTTTTTTTAAGGTTTTGAGGTTTTGATGAATAATCAGTTAAGATGAAATGAAATCATTTAAGATCATTTAAGATTGATCTCTAATATTTATGTTAATTACAAAAAGTAATTTAGTAATCATAATAAGGTTTTAAATTAATGAATAATAAATATAAATTGATTTATGAAGGCAAAGCAAAAAAAGTATTTACTCATGATGATTTAGATAAAGTAAAAATTGAATTTAAAGATGATGCTACAGCTTTTAATGCGTTAAAAAAGAAAAATTTGAAGGAAAAGGCAAACTTAATTGCTTAATAAGTGCAAGAATTTTGAATTCTCATTAAAATGATATACCAACTCATTTTATTGAACTTGAAATGAAACACGATTATTGCAAAAAAAATAAAAGTTATACCATTAGAAATTGTTCTAAGAAATATTGCTTATGGCTCCTTATGTAAACAAACGACTATTAAACCTGGAACTCCCCTATCAAAACCACTCATTGATATCTATCTTAAAAATGATGAACTTAATGATCCCCTTATCACAAAAGATAGAATTGAATTAATGAACATACTAAGTCCTCATGATTTAGAGTTAATAATAAAGTTAACTTTGAAGATTAATGTAATCCTGAAAAGTTTTTTTAAAAGTATTCAACTTCAACTTGTGGATTTCAAGTTGGAATTTGGTTATGACTTTAGAAATAATATACTTCTTGCGGACGAAATAAGCCCTGATAATTGTAGATTGTGGGATTTAAATCAAAAAAATGATACAATCGTAAGTCTAGATAAAGATAGATTTAGGAATGATTTAGGTGGTCTAATTGAAGCTTATACTGAAATTCACCGAAGAATGAACGATTTTCTACTACCTAATTGAATAAATAATGACTTATTTATCTTGATAAAAAGTATTATGCAAAAACATTTTTTAAAATTTGGAAAGGTTTTCACAAATGTTGCCTGCTCTCCTTTGATTTTGATATCAAATAATTCAGAACTGGCCGCTAAGTTCTTGCCAAATGATGTTGATCAATCAATAAAAACCTTAGACATACAAAATATTAATAATGGTTTATTTCAAGGGATTGATACTAAACAAGAGAAAAATTTTCTTCTTGCAGAAAATAAAAATGATATTACTGAAGAAAGTGTTCTTATCTCAGAAATAATTATCGAAGGTTGGGAAAATCATCCTGAGGGTAGAAAACTAGAATTGGCTGCATATGACTCTATGAGCATAAAACCTGGAAGTATTGTTGATAATCGAATTTTAAATCAAGACCTAAATGCAATATATGCTAGTGGTTGGTTTTCAGGAGTCAAAATAAAATCTCAAGAAGGGCCACTAGGCGTGAGGCTGATTGTAAATGTAGTGCCTAATCCAATCTTGAAGAAAGTTGAACTTCAACCAGTTAACTCTGTAATCTCTAATGAATACGTAGATGATATTTTTAATAACTATTATGGGACAACTCTGAACTTAAATGAATTTCAAAATAAGATACAAATAATAAAAAAACGTTATGAAAAAGAGGGTTATTCTTTAGCTAGAATTAATGGCCCCGATAGAATCTCAGACAACGGAGTAATAGCATTAAAAGTTTCTGAGGGAATTATATCTGACGTAAAAATAAGATTCCCAGATTCTGATGGTGAATTTGTTACTGATGGAAAACCTAGAAAAGGGAAAACAAAAGATTGGGTCATAAAGAGAGAATTAAAAACGCAACCTGGTTCAATATTTAATAGAAAAATTTTGGAAGCAGATATCGGTAGACTCTATGCCACATCATTATTTGATGATGTAAAGGTTTCTCTTGGCCCTGATGATTTAAATCCTGATCAAGTCATTATTTTTTTAGATGTGAGCGAGCAAAGAACAGGATCACTTACAGGTGGACTTGGATATAGCAATAGTTCGGGTATCTTTGCCACAATTGGTTTGCAGGAAACAAATGCACTAGGAAGAGCATGGTCTACAAATTTAAATTTAAATTTTGGAGAATATTCAACCACCTATAATTTTTCATTATCTGATCCATGGATTAAAGGAGATAAACATAAAACATCTTTTAGAACAAATATTTTTTTAAGTAGAGATTATCCACAAGAATTTAAAAGTGAAAAGCATGGGAAATTATATTCAGTAGATGATCAAATACCATCTAGCTCTGATAGTTTTTCATCAATAGTTTTAGAAAAAACAGGAGGTGGATTTTCTTTCTCAAGGCCATTTAATGGCGGAGATCCATTTAAGATCTCTAAATGGCGAATTCTTGCAGGAATGAATTTTAAGAAGGTTAAGATGATTGATGGTGATGGAAACAAGAAACCTTATGGTGATAGGACGCCAACCACAACCAGAAATAATATAAGCGATATTATTTGTATTGGATTTACTCCAAATGATGATTCATGCCCTGAAGAAAATACATTAGTGAGTGTTATCGCAAGTACTTCTAGAAATAATTTAAACAATTCCATCAACCCAACTGCAGGAAATAAATTTAGCTTTGGTACTGAACAATTTTTTTCTATGGGGGAAAACTCTCCAACATTTAATAGAATGAGAGCCTCATATTCATTTTTCATTCCAACAAAATTAATAAATTTAACGAAAGCGTGTAAGTCAAGTAATGCTAATAGCGAAGACTGTCCGCAAGCTATTGGATTTCAATTTAAAGCAGGAACTATTCTTGGAGAATTACCTCCTTACGAAGCATTTTGTATGGGAGGAACATCATCTGTTAGAGGTTGGGGATCTTGTGATTTGGCTGTAAGTAGAAGTTTTGTTGAGGGTACAGTAGAATATAGATTCCCAGTTTGGAGAATGATATCAGGAGCTTTATTTGTCGATGGTGGAAGTGATTTAGGCTCTCAAAAGGACGTTCCTGGAAAACCAGGTAAATTATTGAAGAAATCAGGTTCTGGTTTTTCCCTTGGAGGGGGAGTTGGGGTTAAAACACCAATAGGTCCACTAAGATTAGATTTTGCTAGCAAAGACCTAAGTGGAGATTGGAGATATACACTTGGAGTTGGATGGAAGTTTTAAGTGTTTTCTTGGCCTGCTAATTATGATCATTGTTATACCCTGGCGGGTGTTATCTCCAGAGAAGGTATAGGCCTACACAGTGGAGAAAAAACGAGAGTTATAATTTCCTCTTATGAGAAAGAAGGGTTTTATATATCTTTCAGGGATAAACCAGACGAGATTTTTAAGTTAACTCAGGATTTAATTGGAAGTACGATGCTTTGTACAGCTGTTAAATTAGGGGGTAGAAATTTGTATACTATCGAACATTTATTATCATCAATGGCAGGTTGTGGATTGAGTTATATACATATTGAAGTTGACGGGAAAGAGATTCCTCTTTTAGATGGATCGGCAATTCAGTGGGTTAGAGATTTTGAAGAAGTAGGGATAAAAAAAGCTCCTAGACCAGATAATTTCTTTCGAGAGATTAATAAATCAATAATTTTAAATAAAGAAGACTCAGTTATAGCAGCAACTCCTTCTGAAAAAACTACAATTATATCTACCATAAGTTTTGACTATAAAGCAATTGGAAATCAAACTTTTGTGATTGATTTAAATCCAAAAAGTTTTGTTGAAAAGATTGCTCCTGCCAGAACATTTGGTTTTAAAGATCAATTTCAAGAGTTAAGTGAACTTGGATTAATAAAAGGAGGAAGTTTGGAAAATGCGCTTGTTTGTGACGGTGAAAAATGGGTTAATCCACCATTAAGATTTGATAATGAACCAATAAGACATAAAATTTTAGACCTTATTGGGGACTTGGCTTTGGTAGGGTTACCTAAGGCTCAAATTTTAGTATATAAAGGGTCACACTCTTTAAATGCTTTATTAGCCTCATCGCTAAAAAATTAACTTTATCTTTAATCGTTTTGGAAAAGAAATTATCCAGTGAAAATAATCAACTCTCATCTGAGAACATACTAGGTTTATTACCTCACAGATATCCCTTTGCTCTTGTAGATAAAGTCATAGAGAATATTCCTGGGGAGAGAGCTGTTGCAGTAAAAAATGTAACTATAAATGAGCCTCAATTTCAGGGCCATTTTCCTGAAAGGCCCTTAATGCCAGGAGTACTCATTGTTGAATCAATGGCTCAAGTTGGGGGAATCATAGTAACCCAGATGCAGAATCTTCCTAAAGGACTTTTCGTCTTTGCTGGAATCAATAATGTTAAATTCAGAAAACCTGTTGTACCTGGAGATCAATTGATAATTTCTTGTGATTTATTAAGTATTAAAAGACAAAGATTTGGCAAAGTTAAAGGTGAGGCTCATGTTGATGGGAAGTTGGTTTGTTCTGGAGAATTAATGTTCTCATTAGTCGACTAAGAAAATGGAAAATAAAAATACTGAATCAAAGTCAATCTTTAGTGGTGTTAAAATTCACCCAAACGCTTTTGTTGATCCAAAGGCAGAACTGCATGATGGGGTCATTATCGCTCAAGGAGCTATTATCGGTCCTGATGTGACTATTGGGAAAGGAACGGAGATAGGACCGAATGCTGTTATTACTGGAAGAACTAAAATTGGAATAAACAATAAAGTTTTCCCTAATGTGTTTATAGGACTTGATCCCCAAGATCTTAAATATAAGGGGGCATTTACCGAAGTAATCATTGGAGATAATAATACTTTTAGAGAATGCGTAACTATAAATAAGGCAACTGATGAAGGAGAGAAAACTATTATTGGTAATAATAATTTGTTAATGGCTTACTCCCACATTGGCCATAATTGTGAACTTGCAAATGGGATAGTTTTATCAAATAGTGTTCAAGTTGCAGGCCATGTAAAGATTGAAGAAAAAGCTATTATTGGTGGCTGTTTAGGTATCCACCAATTTGTACATATTGGATATTTGGCAATGATTGGAGGAATGACAAGAGTAGATAGGGATGTACCTCCTTTTTGTTTGGCAGAAGGACATCCAGGAAGATTAAGAGGTTTGAATAGGATTGGAATTAAAAGAAGTGGTTTGATGGAAAACAAAGATTTTGATTTTAAATTACTTCAAAGTACTTGGAATCTTCTTTTTAAATCTAGCGATACTATTACAAATTCATTAGAAAAAGCCATGAACAGAGAATTAGATCTTTCATCTTCAAAATTATGTAATTTTTTAAAAGAGTCAATATCTAAAGAAAGACGAGGACCAATGCCAGTAGTGAATTTATGAATAAAAAGATATTTATAAGTACTGGAGAAGTATCTGGTGATTTGCACGGAAGTTTGTTATCAAAAGCATTATTAGAGGAAGCTAAAAAGAAATTCATAGATTTAGAAATTTGCGGATTAGGTGGTGAAAGGATGAAGAAAGAAGGTGTAAAAATTCTTCAAGATACTACATCAATTAGTGCAATAGGGATTTGGGAGGCTTTACCTCTTATTCTTCCAACAATAAGAATTCAAAAAAGGTTCTATAAATTACTAAAAAAAAATCCGCCTGATTGCTTAATTTTGATTGACTATATGGGCCCCAATATAAAAATTGGAACTAAATTAAAAAGATCGAAGACTAATGTTCCAATTTTTTACTATATCGCGCCTCAAGAGTGGGCTTGGAGGGTTGGCAACAATACTACGACAAATCTAATAAAATTTTCTGATAAAATTTTTGCGATTTTCAAGAAAGAAGCAGTTTTTTATAAAAAAAGGGGTGGAAATGTTTTGTGGGTTGGTCATCCAATGATTGATTTGACAAAAAAACTTCCTTTAAAGAAAAATGCCAGAACTATTCTGAATCTTCGCCCAGATCAAAACATTCTACTTTTGATGCCCGCATCAAGACCTCAAGAATTACGATATATTTTACCTACTTTTATGAGAGCGGCTAAAAAATTACAACAAAAATATCCAAGTTTGGTTGTCTATATTCCCTCCTGTAGGAGGGCTTTTGATGAAATATTCAAAAAAGCCTTCAGGAAATATCAAGTTAAAGGTCTTGTTATTTCTCAAAAAGATAGTGCAAAATTAAAGCCTTATATTTATTCGCTTACTAAAATTGCTTTTTGTAAATCTGGGACAGTTAATATGGAATTAGCTTTATATGGAATTCCACAGATTGTTGGTTATAGAGTAAGTAGGGTAACTGCTTTTATTGCTAAAAAAATACTCAATTTCAAAGTAAGATTTATCTCCCCTGTAAATTTATTAGTTAATAAATTAATAATTCCTGAATTTGTACAGAAAGAGTTTGACGAAAATAAAATCTTCTATAAATCTTGCAGGATTCTAGAGGGAAAGTCAGAAAAGATAAAAATAAAAAAAGGTTATGCTTTTTTAAAAAAAGAATTAGGTGAAGAAGGTGTAGTCCAAAGAACTGCAAAAGAGATTATTAATTCTATTATTTGAACTTTATAATAAAAAAATGAAATATTTGTTACCTCTAATAGTCGCTTTTTCACTATTTATGACCCCTGTCAACGCTTTTGCAGATGAATTGATTCTTGCAGGAGGTTGTTTTTGGTGCTTAGAACATGATTTAGAGTCTTTAAAGGGGATAAATTTTGTTCAAAGTGGCTATTCAGGTGGAGATTTGCAAAATCCTACTTACGAAAATCATGAAGGATATCAAGAAGTGGTTTTGATCGACTATGACTCCAATTTGGTAACTTTACCCGAGATACTTAGGCTCTATTTCAGAAATATTGATCCTCTGGACGGCAAAGGTCAATTTTGTGATCGTGGAGATTCATATAGGCCAGTAATCTTTTTCAAAGATGCAACTGAGAAAAGTGATGCAATAAATGCAATTGTTTCGGCCTCCAATGAGTTGAGAGTGCCAATAGAAAAAATATCTGTAGAGTTAAAATCAAAAGGTCAATTTTGGTTGGCTGAAGAATATCATCAGGATTTTGCTGAGAGAAATGAATTAAAATACAAATTCTATAGATTCTCATGTGGTAGAGATCAAAGGTTGGATAAATTATGGGGTGATAACGCTAGATCGATAAATATTTGGAATGAATGATTTAAATATAGTTATTTATTTTTAATCCATTGAACAAGAGTTTTAACTCCAAAACCGGTTGCACCTGATGGATTAATTCCTTTATTCTTATCAGTCCAACAAGTCCCAGCAATATCAATATGAGCCCATTTAATCTCTGAATCAAAGAATTCCTCTAGAAACAAAGCCGCAGTTATTGACCCACCTGCTCTAGGGCCTGTATTTTTCATGTCAGCTATATGAGACTTTAACCCTTCTTTATAAGATTTTTGTAAAGGCATTTGCCATAATTTTTCTCCAGACTGGGCTGATGCAGCTTTTAGGTCATTTGCTAGATCATCATTATTGCTCCAGAATCCAGCTACATCATTCCCTAATGCAACAACGATAGCTCCTGTTAAAGTGGCAAGATCTATTATTGAATCGGGGTTTAAATTGGATGCATAAGTTAAAGCATCAGCTAATGTGAGCCTACCCTCTGCATCAGTATTATTTATTTCAATTGTCTTACCATTTGATGCTTTAACTACATCTCCAGGATGAACAGCAGATCCATTTATCATGTTTTCGCAAGCTGCCACAATAAAATGAATTTCTAATCCCTTTGGTTTTATTGCTCCAAGTGCTTTTGCTGCTCCTAAAACTGCAGCGCTTCCTCCCATATCATATTTCATCATTTCAATTTGAGAGGCTCCTACTTTCAGATTGTACCCTCCAGAATCAAAGGTTAAACCCTTCCCAACAAGTGCAATCTTTTCTTTTATAGGCCCCTCTGACTTCAAAGTAAGATGTATAAATTTAGGATCTAGATCAGAACCTTTTGCTACAGCTAAATATGCACCCATTTCTAAATCTTCACAATCTTTTGCCTCTAAAATTTTTACTTCCAAACCATGATCTTTAGCTATTTTAGAAGCTTGTAAAGACATTTCCTGAGGTGTAAGACTATTTGGAGGGGCGGCTACAAGTTTTCTAGCTAGTTCTACACCTTCACATATTTGTGCTGTCTCTTCAAAGCTAATATTCTCAAATTGTTTTAAATTCAAAAACTCTATTTCTTTAAGAACTTTCTTTTCATCTTTTTTCTTATTAAATCTATTGTCCTTATAGGCAGATAATCTGGCTGATTCTGCTAGTTTAGTTATCTCTAGTTGTGAATTTATTAATTCCCAAGGTAGCAAGATGCTGATTTTTGCATTTTTATCAACAGTTTTCCTAACTAGATTTCCTATAGAGTTTTCTATATCACTTTTGTTTAGGTCTTTTGATTTGCCAAGACCAACTATGATTAAAGTTTCTAATTTTTGATCTAAAAATTCAAAGCTTAAAGTTTTTCCTTTTTCTCCTTTGAATTTTTTTTGAGTAACTTTTTTTAGTAATAATTTTGGGTCAACAACAAATTTTATGTTTTCAAGTTGGCTTGCAATTTCTTCCTCTAGAACTCCAAAAATTAATGAAGCACCTTGCCAGTTATCTAGATTTGTTTGGAATGTGGAAAATTGCATTTGTTAAATGGATTTAATTAACTTTTAGTTGTTTGTGAAAGTAGTTGCCCACCTATCTCGAGTTTCTTTATTAAAAGGTGGTAACCATAAATATATCAGTTGCTGTTCTAATTTACGTCTTAATTTTACTTCTTTGGGTACATCTAAGAAAAAACGAATATCTTGATGACTTGAGAGTTTGTTATGAGCTAGGGCTTCTTTATAGTTTATGAGGTAATTTTTACAGTCATGTTCTCCCTTCCATCTTTTATTTGCTGAATTTGTTTCTCCTATATAAAGGATTATTTTAGAATTATCCATCGAGTCAATTACAAAATACATTGCTGGACCATTATGTATATATTGATTGGTTCTCCAAAAGTTCAATGATAATGGCTGCAAGGAAAAAGGATCAATTTTTATTTCATTGGAAATTGTATTTATAGGAAGACTTGTTTGGCGCAAAATTTTATTGTGTGTGTCTTTTGAAATTTTGAATTGGTGATTGTATATTCTATTTCTCCATTCAGTTAGGATTTCGCCTTTGATTTTTAGATTATTTGAGTGCTGAAAATTAATTGATGTATTTACATTAGAACCAAATAATTCAAATTGTCTATTTTGGTTTGAAATATTATTTACGTTAAATTTTTCCAATATTTATGAAACATCTCTACTAAATTTAATTATGAAAAAATATAAATCAAAGAATTATTTATAAACTAAAATTTATTAATGTTCTAATCAATTTAAAAGATTCTTGTTATCTTGTAATTGAGCCATAATCTTGGGAAGTAAAAAAAATAGAAATGGGATTTTTTGAGTCAGACATCGTTCAAGAAGAAGCCAAAAAGCTTTTTACAGATTACCAAGAACTTATGAAACTTGGTTCTGATTATGGAAAATTTGACAGAGAAGGGAAAAAAATGTTTATAAAAAAAATGGAATCTCTTATGGACCGTTATAAAGTTTTTATGAAGAGATTTGAATTGTCTGAAGATTTTCAAGCAAAAATGACAGTAGAACAACTAAAGACACAGTTAAGTCAATTTGGGATTACTCCTGATCAAATGTTCGATCAAATGAATAAAACTTTAATAAGAATGAAGGATGAACTTGATAAAACTTCTTAAATTTAACTGTTAAACTTCATGTCAGATAATTTAATAATTCCATCATGGCTTTCAAGAGGAATAGAAGAATATTTTCCAATTAAGGGAACAGATCAAACCTTTTTGGAGATAATTGATTATGCGAAAAAAAATAATAAAAAATTAAGGGTTAAACTCGGGATCGATCCAACCGGAACAGATATTCATCTTGGGCACAGCATATTGTTTAAAAAACTTAGGGCGTTCCAAGATAATGGACATATTGCAGTTCTAATTATTGGCGATTTTACTGCTCAAATTGGAGACCCAACCGGAAAAAACAAAACAAGAGTTCAGTTATCGGAAAAACAAGTTAAGGATAATGCAAAAACATATTTAACCCAATTAGGGATGGGAAAGCCAGCTAATGAATCTATTTTAGATTTTGATTCAAAAGATAGAATAGAAATTAGATATAACAGTGAATGGTTAAAAGGATTAAATCTTAATTCGATAATTGAATTAATGGGGAGTGCGACAGTTAGTCAAATGCTAGCTAAGGAGGAATTTAATAAAAGGTACACTTCGCAAGTTCCAATTGCTTTGCATGAATTCTTATATCCACTATTACAAGGTTATGATTCGGTAGTTGTTCAATCAGATATTGAGCTTGGAGGTACAGATCAGAAATTTAATATTGCAATAGGAAGAGATCTTCAAAGGCATTTTAAACAAGAGCCTCAATTTGGTGTTCTGCTGCCAATTTTGACAGGTTTAGATGGTATTAAGAAGATGAGTAAATCTGAATTTAACACCGTCGGTTTGAGTGAAGATCCTCTTTCAATGTATTCAAAATTAGAAAAAGTACCTGATAATATAATTCCTACCTATTTTGAATTACTTACTGAATTAGATTTAAGGTTTCTTGAAAACTCAAATCCTCGTGAATTACAGAGAAGAATGGCTTTAGAAGTTACTACTTTATTCCATGGGGCTGAAGAAGCATTAAAGGCGCAATCAAATTGCGAAAAATTATTCCTTGGACAAAAAGAAAAAGTTGGAGAAATTCCAGAGATTTCTATAAAAGAAGTAGTTTTCCCAGTAAAGTTTTTTTACTTGTTAAGTGCTCTAAAACTTTTCAAATCTAGCAGCGAATCCAAAAGATCTATTAAAGGAGGGGGTGTAAAAATTGATAGTCAAAAAGTAACAAATCCTGATTTAGTTTTTAATTCAAAAAATGATTTGGAAGGGAAAATTTTGCAAATTGGAAAAAAAATAATTAAGAGGTTTGAAAACTAAAAATTGATGAATAAAAGATTTAATTCAGAAGATAAAATAATATTGGCAATTGATGGATTAGATTTAAGTCAAGCAAAATTACTTCTGGAAAAATGTCCCCATGTTAAGTGGGTGAAAGTTGGTTTAGAGCTTTTTGTTAGGGAAGGTCCAAGAGTTATTGAAATATTAAAAGGTTTAAATAAAAAAATTTTTTTAGACTTAAAATTTCATGATATTCCAAATACCATGAGTGCAGCATGTTTCCAAGTTTCAAAATTAGGAGTTGATATAATTTCTATTCATGCTTCAGCAGGTCTAAAAGCCCTTAAGGATTCGAAGAAAGCATCTTTAGAAGGAGCCACATCAGTCAGTGTTAAACCTCCATTTGTTGTAGGAATAACTGTTTTAACAAGCTTTTCTCTTAAAGATTTTCAAACTGATCTTGATAGAAATAATTCAATTGAAGAAAATGTATTGAGACTTGCAAAATTGTCTTTTGATGCTGGATTAGATGGATGTGTTTGTTCCCCTTGGGAGGTAAAAATGTTGAGATCTAACTATAAGAATAATTTTGAACTTATTACACCAGGAATCAGATTAAATATTGATAGTAAAGATGATCAAAATAGAATTATGACACCCCATGAAGCTATAGATAATGGCGCTTCTAAGTTAGTCATTGGTAGATCAATATCAAAAGCTATAGATCCTAATATGGCTCTAATAGAAATATTTAAATCTATTGATTCTGATTAATTTTAGATTCTTCTCCCTTAATCAATCTTTTAATGTTTGTTCTATGTTTCCAGATTACTAATAATGCCACAATTAAACTTATAAAAAAATATGAGTGAATAAATTTACCTAGGTAAAAAAACATAAAAATAGGAAGTAAGATTGCAGCTGAAATACTGGATAAAGAAACAAATTTAGTTTTTGTTAGGACTATTAAAAAAATACCAAGAGATGCGAGTCCAACTTTCCAAGAAAGAGCTAAAAACATACCTAATCCAGTTGCAACAGCTTTCCCTCCTTTACCTCTAAGCCAAATTGGCCAAATATGTCCTGATATAGCGGATATCCCTGCTATAACTTCTATTAATCCTTGATCTGTATAATATTGAGCAATTTTTACTGCAATAAGACCTTTCCCAACGTCAATGATAAATACAAAAAGTGCTGGCCATTTCCCAACATTTCTTAAGACATTTGTGGCACCTGTAGATCCAGAACCTATAGTTCTTAGATCTATATTTTTAAGATATTTCCCAATTAAAAAACCTGTCGGAAGTGATCCTAAAAGATAACTTGTAAAAATTATTAAGATATTCATAAAGCTTAGTTTAGTTCAAGATCATCGTAAATTTCATTATCTGAACCAGCAAATGCAACCCACAATGGGAATTGAAGTATTGGAATTTCAACAGAGGTTTCTGCTGCATCAATGATAATAAATGGCAATTCTTCATTAGCTTCTAATCTATCAGCTCTCTCGATGACACCTTCTGGCCTTTCAAAAAGAACAATCCCACTATTAGGTCCAAAGTCATCCCTGGTGAGACCAAGTGAATCTTGCAGAATTCTTCTCCATTCACCTAATCGTTCAGGCTGCGAAGCTAAAATAAGAGTCTGAAACTGATCACCATATAATTCGCCAAGAATAGAGATTAAACCCGCTGATAACAAAGCATTTTTTTGTCGAGAACCTCTACTTTCAAGAGAACCTCTTCCGCCCATGTTAAAGAACCAATCACTCATAATTTCTATATCTGATGAATCAAGACTCCGTCTTAATTTCCAAGGTTCAGCATAAAAATCAGGTTGTTCTGTAAAACTTGAAAAGCAACTTTTTATAATCTCTTCATCTGGTTTAAATGTTTCAGAAAGAGCGGGAACATTAACTACATTATTTGTGATATTGTTTTGCTTTTTTTCATCAAGGGGAGAAGGCTTTACGATTATTGGTTGAGAAACTAATTCAAGTTTCTCTACGTTTTGCGAAAGATTCTGTAAAGCTCCAGTTAAGTACTCTTGAAAGCCTTTAACTCTCTTAGCAATATTATCTGACTGTCCTTTAAAATTTGACTCAATATCTTTTTCTATTTCATTTTTTTTTGTTTCTAACTCTTTTATTTCTTTAACTAAAAAGTCTTTTTTTGAAATGAGATCTCTAAAAATTTCATTAGAAATTTCATCAAAAGATTTAATTGATTTGTCGTTTTTTGGTGTAATTTTTTTATTTTGCGTTGTATTTTTCTTACTAATTTGTTTGGTTTTATCATCTGAAATTGACTTATCTATTATTAATTCCTTTTCAGGATTATTGTCGGAAATTTCTGTATTTGTCATTTAATTAATTTTGAGGAATAGGCAAAGTCTGAATTTTAAGAATTTTTAATTTCCAAGGAGTCAACTTTTTTAATGAGCTCATCTTTTAATTGCTTTGGATTAAATAAAATTGGCAATAAATGAGGGCTCGACTTTTCTCTAAAATAAAAAATACCTGGGATTATAGGGAAAAAGAATTTCCATGATATCCAGTTCTTGAATGGAAAAGTTCTAATCTCTTTCCCTAATTGTAAAACGATAAAATCATCATTTGTTATTTTTATTCTTAAGGTGAATGACTGAAGTAATAAAAAAAAGCTAAAAGAAGCAAAAACTATTGTTGGCAAAGAACCAATTTTCAAAAACAAAAGCATAAAGCTTAAGACTATTAGAATGATTGGTAACTGAAATGATGGAGATATTATTACTGGTTCCTCTTTTTTTGACTTAGTTTTAAACATAGGATTATCCAAATAAAATTTGTGTTAGAAATACATCCATTAAAGATACAGTAACGAGAGTCATTACAACTGCGCCTGTTGTACTTGTTCCAACTTCTTTTGGACCACCTTTAGTTGTGAGTCCATATCCACAAGCAATGATTGAAATAAGTAATCCGAACACTACAGATTTTATTAACATTGAAGTTAAGTCTGTACTTGTTAAACTCACATTACCTGATCTGACGGATGTCCAAAAAACTATTGGAGGAACTTTATAAAAAATTGTGCTCCAAATTTGTCCGCTCCATAAAGCTACAGATAAAAATAAAAGACATTGTATTGGAGACATTATTACCATCGAAAGTAACCTAGGGACTACCAAATATTGGACTGGTTCGGTCCTTAACATGGTTATTGCCTCAATTTGTTCTGTGACTTTCATAGTACCTAGTTGAGCAGCATAGGCAGTGGCAACCTTTCCAGTCATTAAAGTAGCAGTTAGAAGAGGAGCCATTTCTCTCGCCATACCTACTGCTAATAAACCTCCAATTTCACTTGAAACTCCCATACTTGTAAGTTGTGATGCAACTTGAATATTAAAAACTGTACCTGCAGCAATTCCTGTAATTAATACAATTAATAAGCTGCCCGGACCTGACTCCATAAGTTGGTCAAAGAGATCATTTTTGGAAATTTTACCCTTAAAGATAAAATTAATTGCTTGCCCGCCAATGATTAAGCTGCTTAGAAGTCTTTTGAAAAAATTAGGGTAATACATATCTCTATATTAGTTTGTAATTAATTTTGGATCCCATTTTCTCATTATTAAAAGACCAATTATTACCAATATTGAGGGTATAAAACCAATACATAATCTAATAGTTAATTGTGCTGAGTAGCATTGTTCAATAATATTTAGACTATCTTTATCAACAAAGCATGATTGATAACCTGATAAATACAATAAAAATCCTAATAATTGAACACTAAACGCGATACCAATCTTCTGAATAAGTACCATCCAAGCGGTATATAATCCTGCTGGTTTTTCTGGGTCTTCGTCTATTGCATCAGGAAGTAGTGACCAAGGGATAAGAAAAGCGGTTGAAGCCCCAATGCCAATAAGACAGATTATGAAAATTAAAAGAATGAACAGAAATATATTGCTGGTATTTAGGAATAAACTATCTCCAACTCCTGAAATTTTTGATAAAGAAGGTAAAAATAAAGCTGCCGTACATGAAATAATCCATAAAATCGCTCCATAGTTTAAAGCTGAAATTCTGTTCAATTTATTTGATACTCTGGTCCATATTTGTAGACCCACTAAAGCGCTAATTTGGAAAGGTATCGGGATCCACTTCGCAATGTATGTTGGAACATTAAGTACATCCTCTACATAGATTAACGCTACTGTTTGCATCAATTGTAAGGCGCACCAGAGAAGAATATAAAGAGTAATAACTTTTAGAAATTTTTTATTTCTGAAGATCCTTTTGAATTGAAGTGTTATTGCTTCAACTTTCCCTGAAGGCCTTCTTGCTTTTTTCGCGAATGGAGCCAATCCCCAACAAGAAATTAATGTTGCAGCAACTGCAATACATCCGCTTATTTTACCCATTAAAAAATATTCATTATTTGCTGATCCTTCAGAACCCAATACAACTCCTGCAATGATTAAACCAGTTAGTCCTGCAATTATTGAGCCAGTAAATCTAGAGGCGTTTAATCTTGTTCTTATTGCTGTTTTTTCAGAAATTTCAGTAGATAAAGCTGCAAAAGGAAGATTAATACTAGTATAAGCGGTCATTACGATTATAGAAATTATGGCGTAGTAAATAGTCTTGGTTAGCACGGAACCAGTGGGTGTCCACCATATCGCAGCTAAAGATAAACCAAGCGGAACAGATGCTGCTACCATCCAAGGGATTCTAGGCCCCCATCTGGATTTAGTACGATCACTTAACCATCCAATCAACGGATCATTTACTGCATCCCATATCTTTATTAACATTAATAATGAACCTGCAATTATTACTGGTAAACCAGCAGAAATAAAGAATTTGAACAGAAAAAAACCAAATTGCGTAGCGACTAAACCTGTACCTGCATCTCCTAGCCCATAAGACAACATTAATCTTGTTGTTGATCTAGTAATATTTTTTTTCGAGTGTGAATTTTCCAATCTTTTTACTTTGTTGATTGTTTGATAATGTATTATTGCAATGGTAATTCTATTACTTAATGCGGGCGTGGTTTAGTGGTAAAACCTCAGCCTTCCAAGCTGAAGATGCGGGTTCGATTCCCGCCGCCCGCTTTTAGAATATATTATTTTTTTCCAAAAATACTTCTTCTGAGATAATTAATAAAGAGCTTCTACTCTTTATTGAAACAGATTTTTGATTAATAGTTAAGGGTTCAAAAATCTCGGACATGCTAGTGTCAACAACTTTTAGCCAATTATATTTACATTTCGGCAAAGGGAAATCGATACTTTTTGAATATGCATTTAAACCTATCCAGACCAGCGGATTAGTATTGCCTTCGTTAATGCTAAATGCAACTGTGTGTGACCAACTACTCCAATCTGGGCTATCTAACTTTGTTCCATGCCAATGATATGTTGGAATATTTTCATTGGTTTGATTATTAGGAAAGAATGATGGATTAAAAATGTGTATTAGTTTTTTTCGGATTTTTATAACGTATTTAAAATATTCTAATAATTCCAAATCTTGTTGACCATGTTCCCAATTCATCCAGCCCAGTAAATTATTTTGGCACCAAGAATTATTATTACCGCCTTGTGATCTTCCTATCTCATCACCCATTAGTATCATTGGAACACCTTTAGAGATAAGTAAACTAAGAATAAGATTTTTTTGTTGTCTTTTTCTTAAATCATTAATTAATAAATTTGTAGTTGGTCCCTCCGTACCATGATTCCAAGAATTGTTATGGTTATCACCATCTCTGTTTTGTTCTCTATTGGCAAAATTATGTTTTCTATTGAAAGTTACTAAATCTTTTAGAGTAAATCCATCATGTGAAGTAATAAAGTTTATTGATTTTGGGAAAATAGTATCTTCTTTATAAATCGATGGAGTACCTTTGATTTTATCGCTCATATTCCAAGCTGTATCTTTATCCCCTTTCCAAAATCTACGCAAATCATCTCTAAAATGACCATTCCAAGTGAAAGTATTCTTAGATGGGAAATCACCTAATTTATATAACCCACCACAATCCCATGGCTCACTTATAAACTTTATATCAACAAGTTCTGGCTCACATTCTATATCTTCAAAAATTGGAGGATTATCGAGTGGCGAAAGATTTTCACCTCTTGATAAGGCAATACCTAAATCAAATCTAAAACCATCTACTCCAAATTCACTCGCCCAACACTTTAATGATTCAATAATTAGTTTTCTAACTAATCCTCTGTTTGCTGCAATAGTATTCCCACAACCAGATACGTCCTGATAATTTTTATCTTTCCCAATAAAGTAATAAAGATTTTCATCTATACCTTTCCAACATATCGCAGGCCCTTTGTAATCTCCTTCAGAAGTGTGATTGTATACGACATCTAAAATAACTTCAATGCCTGACTTATGACACTCCTCTACTAATTTTCTAAATTCCTCTCTATTCTTTTCAGCTGATTCATTCGAAACGTATTCAAAATGCGGAGTAAACCAATTAATTGGACTATAACCCCAAAAATTCTCTAAACCACTTGGTGCATCAGTTGGATCAAAACAAAAAATTGGAAGTAATTCTATAGAGGTAATTCCCAGTTCTTTGAGATATGGAATTTTTTTTAAAAATTTCTTGAAACAACTTTCGGTTTTATCATTTGATTCAGTGAAGGATTTGATATGGAGTTCATAAATTATTGTTTCTTCCCAAGAATGTTTCGGTCTTGGAAAATCCTTAAAATTAAATAATTTTCTATCGCAAACAACGCTTTTAAGACAAGAATTAGTATTTTCTTGTGTTTTTAATGCATTTTCTCTTTTATAACTTTCCCACCCAGTTATACCCCTTGAACATGGATCGAGTAATACTTTTTTTTCATAGTTATTGTTGATCGCATTATTTTTTTGTTTTACTCTGAAAGCATAAATACAACCTTCATTTAGATTCTTTACCTCTGCATGCCAGTAGGGACCTGTATTATGATTCTGATCTAGTTTCAATATACTTTTTGGGGAAATAGAGCCCTCTTTCTCAAACAATAAGATTTCTACATATTCTGCATTTGTGGCTACTAGGGAAAAATTAACCCCTTGTGAAGTTAGAGAACTTCCTAGGGGAAATGGTTTACCTTTATTGATATGAGTCACGTTCTCTTTATCATTGATTAATTAAATATTGAGATAATTTATTCAAATTACTGATATTAGAATAATAGATACAAAATTGAGAAAAAAACTAAAATATAAGGTTTCAGTAATCAACTTTATTAGACTTTGAGATTATTAATTTCCAAATTAATTACAATTTGTTTATCCATTTTCTCAATGCATAAAAAGATTTAGAGAGAAAGCTTAATTGTGAGAAAACCAGATTTTTCTTGATTTCAAAATACAAATTATGCTTTTTCATGTGATGAGAAGGAAATATATCTGAAAATTAATAAAACATAATAAATGGCACAAATTCTTAACTTTATTTATCTTTGACATTTTTTCTTTGAAAAATTAAGTTAGATTTTTCAAGGATAAATCAAGTGGTACTAATGGTTTTAGCTGTTTTATAGTTAGAGGTGCTAATTTTATATAAGAAAAAAGTGACGCTATAAAAATAAATAATGGAGCTAAAAATGTCCCTAAGATTTGTATAAAGCTTTGCGCCGCCGGCATTTTCGGTTGCCGTATTTGAATTTGCTCCATATGATATGCAAGTTCGAGGTTTTTAGGCTTGCTTAAAAAACTTGTCTTAAAATCTCTGCTTTATAAACAATTCAATGAACAAAGCTGATTTAGTAAACCTCGTTGCTGCTCGTACAGAGCTCACAAAAACTGATGTTTCTTTAGTTGTTGATGCAGCTATTGAAACTATTGTTGACTCAGTAGTGGAAGGCAAAAAAGTCTCCTTACTAGGATTTGGTTCTTTCGAACCAAGAGATCGTTCTGCAAGACAGGGATTAAACCCTAAGACAGGCGAAAAAATAGCAATACCTGCTAAAAGAGTTCCAACATTCTCTGCAGGTAAACTTTTTAAGGATAGAGTTCAAGGGTAATATTTTTTAATCTATTTATTCCCTTAATAACTAGATGCTCTTTTAGGGCATCTTTTTTTTTAATCGCATTAAAATGGAATTAGCTAAATAACCAAAACTCCTGCCAAGGTATCTAAAATTTTGAAATCTTAAAAAGTAATGAAATTTTTAACTATTTTATTCTTTAAATTTTTATTATTATCAAATTTCCTTATGGCAGAACCAATATCAACGAAGTCTAAAATTTTAAAACAATCTAATAATTGTTTAAAAGATTCTCGAACGCAATTATGTAAAGAATTAGTTTCAGAAATAGAAAAACTTCAATTAGTAGTATTTGACCAAAATAAATTTAAATGTCAATCTAGTTTATTGGGGCTTCAAACGGAAATTATTGAAGCTTATTTTTTTAATAATTCCTCAAATAAGAGAATCTCATTAATGATCCCTTTTGTGATTAAAAATTGTTAATTATTAAAATAATTTATTTTTTTGGAATATTATAAATCTGTTATTTAATGTGAAATGGCAAAAGGTTTTTCTGATAATGAAGTTAAGGATAATACTCAAAAAACTCAAATAAAAGAAATAAAAAAAGAAAAAAAAGGCTTAGCTGGTTTTCTTAAAGGCAAAAAATTTACTTACACTTTGCCAGGTAAAAAACAAATAAATATTTTTGGATCAATAGTAATAGGCTTAAATATGATTTTAGTATTGTTAGTCATCCTGTATTTAAAGAATCAAGAATTCCATGACTTTGTATTTAATGTTGGTCGTTAGCTATATTTTTAGATCGAAAAATTTTATTAGATGATATATTTAAATTTTACAATATCTTATGAAGGTAGTTAATTTAGTTTCTAATGTGTTTTTTTTGTTAATAACTGTTCTATTTTTGATATATTTTCTAACAGGTTATGATTCTGCTTTTGAAGCAGACCAAAATTGTCATTCATATCTTTCAAGTTACGATACTATCTCTGGAAAATATGATTGTGATCATGATACTGAGACACATCAGTGGATACTTTACGAGTCAAATGACAAAAAAGAACCAGCAAAAATTATTAAGAAGTTTAGGTACAAATTTTTATAACTCAAATTTTTTATAAAAAAACTTTGCACTTATTATTGATATTATCGCTGTAATTGTGAAAGTAAGATACTGATATAAGCTTCCTTCTAAGTAAATTTTGTTTTTATAAAGAGGATAATCAATGAAAGAGCCTAATGTTCCCCAAATTATTACCCATACAGATATGTATAGGATTGCTTTTATTGGATTAGATTTCTTTTCATCCATTTTTAATTAATACCAAAAATTGAAGAAGTCACAGGCCTGCCGCTAAAAACCAACTCGGTTAATATGAGCATTAAGAATCCAACCATAGCTGCTCTCCCATTCACAAGCTCGGCGCTGCTATTGAATCCAAAAACATTCTTTACTTCATCCCCCTGATTGTCTACCCATTTTGAGTATTCATTATCACTTGATGAAGTATTAGTTAAGCCATCATTTTGATTTTCCATAGGAGAGCCGTTTTCTTGCATTGATTTTAGGTTTATTCTAATAATTTTTAAACTAATTTATTATTAAATTTAAATCGATATTATAAAAAAAATTAAGGCAAAAATTATTATCCATAAAAATTGTAATCTCAAAATTAATTGACAAATTAATTTGATTTTTTCTTCAGTGCAATTATCTCCAGTCTCATTAATTATTGGCTTTTCAATAATTTCATTTTTATATTTACTTTTGCCTCCCAATTTAATTTCGGAAATATAGGCAAATATAGCTTCTGAAATCCCAGCATTAGGCGAATCATATTTTTTACCATCAAGATAACTTTTTTTTATGATTGATCCATACTCATTAACTTTAGAGCTAATTAAAGGTAACGTGATTAAAACTAATCTTGAAGGAACAAACGTAAAAATATCTTCGATTTTTGCACTGAAAAAACCCAAATATCTAAAATAATCATATTTGTAACCTATCATTGAATCCAAAGTACTTATGGCTTTATAAGCAAAACCAAGTGACAAAGGTCCTGGTAGAAAAATTGAAAACTTCATAAAAATAATTCCAATAAAAATCCAAAATAATGGCCCAAATATTCCATCAACAGAATTTTCGGTAAGGCTCTCGGTACTTGATCTCAAGAGATGTTTTATAGAAGATGACCTTACATCCCTACTTACTATTCTTTGTACCTTCTCTTTGATTATTTTCTTATTTTGGTCATTAATTTCCTCGCGTTCTATTAGCTCTGCAATCTCTTTCACACTTGAAATAAGTCCCTTTGTAGCAATACAACTTGAAAGCCCAAAAAAAATTAACAATCCAACAAAAAAATGATTTCCCGATTGCGCATAACTTAGTTCTATCAATTTTCCTGAACCAAAACTCATTCCAATAGATGATATGGCGACAAAGAGACCACCCCAATACAATATATTTTTATTTTCTCCAAAATTATTTATAAGGTAATCAGATATTTTTTTTATGTAAAAGCCAATTACTTGAACAGGGTGTATTAAGAATTTTGGATCGCCTAACAATAAATCAAAACCAATTGATCCAAGAAATAGTAAAAATAAATTTATTTCAGCCAACTGAACATCGAGCGCAGACCTTTACCCACTTTCTCAATTTCATGTTTTGAGTTCTCTTCTCTTAATTTTGTCATTAAGGGTTTGTTCTTATCGCATTCTTCCACAAAATTCTTAGCGAAAGTACCATCTTGAATATCCTTTAGAATTTTCTGCATTTCTTTCTTTGTATCACTATTGATAAGTCTTTTACCACTTACATAATCTCCATATTCTGCAGTATTTGAAATGGAATCTCTCATTTGAGATAAGCCTCCCTTCACCATTAAATCAACAATAAGTTTAACTTCATGTAAGCATTCGAAGTAAGCAAGTTCGGGCTGATAGCCTGCCTCTACAAGAGTTTCGAATCCTGATTTGACGAGTTCTGATAACCCTCCGCACAAAACTGCTTGTTCTCCAAATAAATCAGTTTCTGTTTCTTCTTTGAAGTTTGTTTCAAGAATCCCAGCTCTCGTTCCGCCAATCCCTTTTGCGTAAGCCATCGCCAATGATCTTGCATTCCCTGAAGAATCCTGCTCTACGGCAAACAATGCTGGAACTCCTTGACCATTCTGATATTCCCAACGAACAGTGTGTCCAGGTCCTTTTGGGGCAATCATTACAACATCCACAAAACTAGGAGGTTTGATAAGTCCGAATCTGATATTGAAGCCATGAGCAAAACTTAATATCTTTCCTTCTTTTAAGTTTGGTTCTATTTCTTTAAGGTAAACATCTTTCTGAAACTCATCTGGGAGGAGAATCATAATCCAATCTGCTTTTTCGCAAGCTTCAGAAACGCTAAATACTTGTAGTCCATCGCTAATAGCTTTGCTCTCAGACTTACTTCCTTTATATAATCCAACAATTACATCCATACCGCTATCTTTAAGGTTTAGGGCATGTGCATGACCTTGTGAACCATATCCAATAATCGCTATTGTTTTATTATTTAAAAGACTTAGATCAGCATCTGTGTCGTAAAAGAGTTGGGTCATTAGTTGTAGTTTCTTTGCATTTAATAATTAATATTTTAGACTTTAAAGGTGTAAATAAACTAAATAATTATTAATTTAAAAATTAAAATTAAAATATTAATTTAGAAAATTTAAGATTGATTTGCTTCGCTTGGATGTGTAATTACTCTATCAATTAGGCCATAGTTTTTTGCTTCTTCCGCACTTAAAAAATAATCTCTATCAGTATCCTTTTCAATTTTCTCAAATGATTGGCCTGTCATATCTGCCATAGACATATTTAACATGTCTTTAATTCTTAAAATTTCCTTAGCTTCTATTTCAATATCACTTGCTTGACGTTGAGATGTCCCCCCTAAGGGTTGATGTATCATTATTCTGCTATGGGGCAAAGCAACTCTTTTACCTTTTGTGCCAGCGGCCAAAAGGAAAGCTCCCATGGAGGCTGCGAGGCCTACGCATATGGTTACTACATCACTTTTTACATATTTAATGGTGTCATATATAGCCAAGCCTGCAGTTACTGATCCTCCTGGGCTATTGATATACAGATAGATAGGTTTGGAATTATCATCAGAATCTAAATAAAGCATTTGTGCTACAAGGCTATTAGCAATTCCATCATTCACTTCTTGTCCAAGAAAAAGAATTCTTTCAACACCTAGTCTTGTGTATATGTCAACCCATCTTTCGTACTGACTTCCTGGAAGTCTGTAAGGCACGCTTGGAGTTCCTATTGGCATGATTTTAAAATAGTTTTGTGAGAGTTAAATTTTATTTGGTAAATCTTTTTGACTTGTTAGTATTCTATCGATAACTCCATAATCTAGGGCTTCTTGGGGGTTGAGATAACTCATCCTGTCAGAGTCTTTTGAGAGTTCTTCGATAGTCTTCCCAGTATTACGAGATAGAATCTCCAGCATTGATTTTTTATTTTTCAAAACCTCCTCAGCTCTTATTTGGATATCGGTTGCTTGGCCTCTTGCTCCGCTTATAGGTTGATGTAAAACAATAGAAGCATGTGGAAGAGCCGCCCTTTGTCCCTTAGTGCCAGATGAAAGGATAACTGCGGCAGTCCCCATTGCTTGTCCGATACATATTGTGTGTACTGGGGGCTTGATGTAACTTATTGTATCGCAGATAGCAAAAGCTTCTGTTTCAAAACCAACTGCATCACCAGTGTACCAACTTGTCCCCGTTGAATTGATATAGAAATAGATTGGTTTTTCTGGATCCTCAAACTCTAAATAAAGAAGTTGAGCAATGATTAGCTCAGTTACATCCATTCCTAATTGTCTTTTAGCATCATCATCTGAAAATAATGGTAAACCAAGATAAACAATTCGCTCTTTCAATAAAAGAGATGGGAGATCAGGGGGAGGGGTCCTCATAACGGTATTTTCCCCGTAATAAGGAGCAGATACAGTCATTTGTATCACGAAATTAAGATTGAACTGATTCTAGCTAGATTTAGCCCTGTGTCGCTGGTGATTTAAAAGATTTGTTTGACTCAGGATTATTTATTAGTTTTCCAAAGACCATTCTTCCAGTGGGAGTTTGTAATGCTCCTGTGATAATAATATCTAATCTGCTGCCAACAAAATTCTTTGCCTCGTCAATAACAACCATTGTGCCGTCATCTAAATATCCAATACCTTGCATTTTTTCTTTGCCTTCTCTCACGATTTTTATATTCAGTGATTCTCCTGGTTGAACTTCTGGCCTTAAAGCAATAACTAGATCACTCAAATTCATAACTTTTAATTCTTTAACTTCAGCAATCTGAGAAAGATTGTAATCAGCCGTAATTAAAGTTCCTGTCATATCCTCAGTAATTTTCAAGAGTTTTTCATCTACCCCATTACCTTCATACTTTGTTGGGTTTATTACAAGTCTTCTCCCATATAGATCTCTTAATTCTTTTAATAACTTGAGACCTCTTCTGCCTTTCGACCTTTTTTCATTACTGCTTGAGTCAGCTAAAGTTTGTAATTCGTCAATTACACTTTGAGCAACAATTAATTGCCCTTCCAATAATCCGCAACTTAATAGGCCATTGATTCTTCCATCAATAATTACACTGGTATCTAGAATTTTTGGACTTGCAGCAGGGAGTATACCTTCATTAACTAGATATGCATCAGTATTATTTGGATTGAATAATCTCAATAATGTCCTTCCATGGGTATCTGCCAACTTATAACCAAGCGCACCAAAGAAAATGTTGCTTAATATAGCTGCCAAGGGTTTTGCGAAAAAAACCTCTCTAGGGAAGGGAATTAATAGTATTGGAGCAAGTAGCAGATTCGCAACAAGTAATCCTAAAATTAAACCAACGGACCTACTTATTAGTAAATCTGTTGGCATTGTTCTTATTTGATCAAGAAACGTCTTTCTAAGTTGAAGAAATACAAAACCAGCTGCTAATCCTACAAAAAAACCAATTATTGCTAAAACAATTCTAAAACCTTCTACATTAGAAACCTGTTTGAGTATGTCTACTGGCAATAAATCAACACCAAGCCATCCTGAAGCAGCCCCAGACAATACAAATAAAATTAATACTAAAATATCTGTCATATATATAATCTACTAGGATTTATTAATTGAGTAAATAAGGATCTTATTTTTTTGATCCTTAATACTTTTTTGGAGCTTAAGAATGAATTTATATTATGAATAAGTTTCCAAGAAGTGCTTATGTGCACATTCCTTTTTGCCACAGAAGATGTTTTTATTGTGATTTTGCAGTTATTCCATTAGGAAACAAAGTTGAAACTTTAAAAGGTTATGGAAGCAAAACTGTTCAAGAGTATTTGCAATTTTTATTTAAAGAAATATTGTCAATTAAACATAAATCACCTCTATCGACAATTTATATAGGAGGTGGTACACCATCAATTTTAGATCCCAGCCAAATCAAAGAATTAATTGATCTTTTTAAAGAAAATTATGGCATTGACTATGGTGCTGAAATCACTATGGAGATTGATCCAGCTAGTTTTACTCAAGATGATCTTTTTGGATTCATAAATGCTGGGATAAATAGATTTAGTCTCGGAGTACAAAGTTTTAATAATCAGGTACTTCAAAAGTCGGGAAGGCGTCATTTGAAAGAAGATGCAGAAAAATCTTGTTTCTGGTTGAAGAGAGAATATGATTCTGGGTTAATAAAAAGCTGGAGTTTAGATTTAATACAAAACTTGCCACTTAGTGGATTTAAAGAATGGCAAGATGACTTAAAAAAAGCAATAACATTTTCACCGCCGCATCTATCTATTTACGATTTAAATATTGAAAATGGCACTGTTTTTAAGAAATTAGTTAATTTAGGCAAATTAAAACTCCCAAGTGATGAAGAAGCTGTTAGAAATAGTGAATCAACACATTTAATTTTAAAAAACTTAGGGTATTCAAGATATGAAATCTCAAACTATTGCCTTCCGGGACATCAATCGAGACACAATAGAGTTTATTGGAGTGGTTTAGGCTGGTGGGGTTTTGGTCAAGGCTCCACTAGTTCACCTTGGGGGGAAAAATTAACTAGACCAAGAGTTAGTAAAGAATATAAAGAATGGGTAATTAGACAATACGAATTTAATTTAGATTCATCCTTAACTAATAAGGATTTTGTCTACAAAGAACTTGATGAGAAAATAATGTTGGGATTAAGACTCAAAGAGGGTTTAGATATCAAAAAAGTGTTTCAAGAACAAAACTGGGAGAACAAAAAATTTGAAAGCAACTTTAGTAAATTGCTCAAAGAATGGGAAAGGTTTCTTGAAAGTGGACTTTTAGTAAGAAAGGGTTATAGATTCTTTTTAAGTGAGCCTAATGGCATGGAACTAAGCAATCAAGTTCTTGTTTCTATGTTTAAGTGGTGGGATGAGATTAATTAAGTCTTTCAGAGTCTACCCATTCTTTTAATTTATCCTTAAATAATTTCTTTCCCTGGATAATTGGTTGGCAAAATGGTGGTTGATCATCATTTAGGCCTAACAAATCTGCAGTAACTCTTACTTGCCCATCGCAATAATTGCCTGCACCAATACCTATTATGGGAATTGTTAAAGAATTTTTTATTTCTTTAGCAAGCAAATCAGGAATATGTTCAAGAACTATTGAAAAACATCCTAATTCTTCAAGAATTGAAGCCTCTTTCTTAATTTTTTCTTGGCTTGCTAAGCTTTCTCCTTGTTTTCTTAATCCAATATTTAGGTAGCTTTGTGGTGTAAGACCTATATGACCCATAACAGGGATTCCCATCCTTATTAATCTAGAGATAACTTTTTGTATTTCTGGTTCTGCCCCTTCCACTTTTACAGCTTTTGCATAAGTGCTCTGAATGATTTTCCCTGCATACTCAACAGCCTTATCCTCACCACATTGGTAAGTTAGAAAAGGCATATCTGAAACTACTAAAGGTTGTTCCTCAATTTTCTTCTTGAATCCTCTAGAAACAGCATTAGTATGGTAAATTATATTTTCCAAAGTTAATGGCAATGTCGATTTGTATCCTAAACAGACCATTGCTAATGAATCTCCTACTAGTACAAGATCAACATTTGCTTGTTCTGCAATAGATCCTGATATGGAGTCCCATGCTGTTAGAGCAATGATTTTGCGAGATTTTTTTTTATAGTTAACTAGGTCTGAAGGTAACATAATAAATTTATGTATCTTTTTTAAACAAGAATTGCTAATATGATCTTGACTCGGCCTTTCGCGGTTTTAACGCCTAAACCTGGTCAGGACCGGAAGGTAGCAGCCACAAGGGATGCTTGAGGCAGGCGAGATAACCGAGTCACTCTATTTTACCTTTTAACCTATATCTTTTTTATTTTGCCTTAATCTCAAAAACTCAGGAATACTAGCTCCTGATTCTTTATTTTCGGAAAAATTATATAAGGGTTGATTAGATAATCTGTTTTTTATTCTTTGTTGATTTAATGGTTGAGTTGTCTCAAATCCTGTAGCAATCACAGTAACTTGTATCTCCCCTTCCATTGCTTCATCAACGACTGCACCAACAATAATATTTGCTTCTTGATCAACAACATCATAAATAATTTCAGATGCAGAGGTCATGTCTTCTAAAGTCATGTCTTTGCCACCAGTAATATTTATAACGCAGCCTTTAGCTCCATCAATTCTAGCAGCTTCTAGTAAAGGACTATTCATTGCAGCCTGTGCCGCCTCTATAGCTCTCGATCTTCCTGAACCTATTCCTATGCCGAGGAGAGCAGTGCCAGCTTCTGTCATAACTGATCTTACGTCTGCAAAATCAACATTAACTAATCCTGGGCAAGTAATTATGTCGCTTATGCCTTTGACGCCCATTCTTAGAACATCATCAGCATTCCTAAATGCTTCTTGAAGGGGAGCTCCTGCTATAACATCTTTTAATCGGTCGTTTGGAATAACAATAAGAGTATCAACGTTTTCAGCTAGTCTTGCGATCCCCTCCTCTGCTTGACGCATTCTTCTTTTCCCCTCAAAAGAAAAAGGTTTGGTTACTATACCTACAGTTAGAGCACCACTTTGTTTTGCTACTTCTGCGACAACGGGAGCTGCACCTGTGCCAGTTCCTCCACCCATTCCAGCGGCTATAAAAACTAGATCAGATCCCTCTAAAGCTTGTTGAAGTTCTTCTTTGGATTCTTCGGCTGCTTTTTGTCCAATACTTGGATTCCCTCCTGCACCTAAACCTCTAGTGAGGTTTTGTCCAAGTTGAACTCTACTTTCTGCAGAAGATTGTAGTAGGGCTTGTGCATCTGTATTGAGGACTCTAAATGAAACACCTTCTAAATCACTATTTATCATTCTATTGACTGCATTACTGCCACCACCACCTACACCAATAACTTCTATTTTGGCGTTTTGGCTTGGAAGGATTTCTCTCGATTGATCAAAGTTTGGATTGTTACCGAAGCTCATCTCTTAATAGGAATCTATTACTAGTATTGGGTGCATTATGAACTTACTGCGCTCATCTGTAGGAATTTGTTGAGGAAAATCCTAAAAATATTTATTTATTAAATATTTTGTTTTGAATGCAAAACCCATATCAACACTACAATAATTAAAAAAAATTACTCAAAATCCTTTTTTAAATATTAGGGTTTGAACACTTTTATTTTTGGTTTATCTGGGTTAGTAAGATCAATATTATCTATTTTTTTTGAAAAGCTACTTTTCTTAAATTCATTTTTCAGATTATTGATTATTTGTAATTGATAGTTGATTAAATTTGGCTTAAATCCTAAGAATATTGTTTTTAAATCTTTTTCCTCAACAGTTAGAAACCCATCGGATGAAAAAGTTATTTTAACTATCTCTAATTCATAATTTTCTATAGCGATAAAAATATCAGATAATATTTTTTTAAATTTTTCTTTCCATCCAAACACTTCTATGGTTAATTTGTTTAAAGTTTTTTTGTCTGCATTTTGTCTATTTATAAAAATTCCATCTTTATCAATGTAGCCTAATATTTTTTTATCTTTTAATATTCTCTCACCGTAAGCTATTGGGATTCTTGAATCAATATGAACTTTCAAACCAAAAGGAAATAATTCTCTGTTTACTGAAACATTCTTGAGAGACAAATTTTGTTTTAACTCTTGTTCTAACAAATAAGTTTTGACAAAAATTAATCGGATCGGGAATTTTAAAGATGAATTATTTATCACATCATTCGGTGAAAATAATTCACTACCAGAAACCCTAATGTCCTTAATATCAACTTTTTTGAGAGTTTTTATGCTTAATAAGCTTGTTAAAAAGAAAAATGAAATTAGAAAAAAAAAGCTTCTATTTTTGATTTTTTTTTGGTTTTCAAAGGTCACATCTAGCTTTTTCCATCAATTGATCCATCCATTCTCTCGCTTGTTCTGCATCTGAAAAAGGTACATCCATCTCTTTCCCGTCACCTACTAATCTCAACCTGCACTTACCTTGAGATTCATTTGTTAGAGGAGCTTCTCCTGAAGTTAGTGCCATTAATTCAACCAACTCTAGTTTTTTGATTATAAAACTATCTTTTTCTTCAAATTTACCAGCTTCAAATGCGCTCCACC
This sequence comes from Prochlorococcus marinus str. AS9601, assembly GCF_000015645.1. Lineage (NCBI taxonomy): Bacteria > Bacillati > Cyanobacteriota > Cyanophyceae > Synechococcales > Prochlorococcaceae > Prochlorococcus > Prochlorococcus marinus. The sequence continues at coordinate 1,290,611 of NC_008816.1, read as the reverse complement.
TTAACTCCCCATCTTTTAAAGAGGCTGCACCTGAACTGTCTAACTTGCATAGTTCAGAATCACTCGCCCAACTTCTAAAAAGATTTTGCCTTCTTCTTTCTAACCATCCAAGCGCAGTTAATAAAATGAAGATTAAAAGTAATGGTAACCAAAGAAGTCCATGCAACATTTGATTTAAATTACAAATCTAAAGATATATCTACCAGTTTAGCCACAAGTTGTTCAATTTTTAAACCTGAAGCTTTCCAAAGCATTGGGAACATACTATTTTTTGTAAAACCAGGAATTGTATTTATTTCATTTAAAAAAATTTTATTTGAAGATTTTTCTAAAAAGAAATCTACTCTCGCAAAACCGAAAATATTTAGTGCTCTACAACTTTTAATAGCGATTTCTTTAATTTCTTTTGAGATTTTAGAATCTATTTCGGCTGGGATAATTATTTTGTTATTTGAGTGATATTTTGAGTTGTAATCATACCAATCACTTTTGTAATTAACTTCACCTATCTCAGAGGTTAAGAGTTTTGAATTCCCAATTATTCCGCATTCAATCTCCCTTACCTCTAAACCTTCCTCTATTAAGATACTTGGATCTATTCCCCGAGCTTTTTCTAATGCTGGTATTATTTCTGACTTATTTATGACTTTGGAGATGCCTAGAGATGATCCGGAGTTCGATGGTTTAACAAAAACAGGAAAATTTAATTTTTTTAAGATTTCATGAATTAACTTATTTTTTACTTCCTCATCGTTAAGATCTTGATTCTGAAAAACTAGATAATTAACTTGTGGAATTTTTAGATTTGAGAAAATTATTTTCATCAATATTTTATCCATTCCAAGTGCAGAGCCTATAATTCCACATCCGACTAAAGGTTTCTTTGTGAATCTCAGTAAGCCATGAATTGATCCGTCTTCTCCATTAATTCCATGTAAAAGAGGAAACCAAACATCAACATTTTGAAAATCAACTCCGTCCAGGAAGTTAATTTTTTCTTGATTGAAAATTTGTTTTTTTGTTGTGTTTTTGTTTTTAGATTCATCAATTAGGATTTTTTCTGAACTATCACTATCAAGCCAATCTCCATATTTGTTTATGTAAAAAGCTCTTATCGTAAAGCGTTCTTTGTTTATTTCTGATTTAAATGCTTGAAAAACTGTTTTTGCAGAGGATATCGATACTTCATGTTCATTGGAATTACCACCAAATATTAACCCAATACATTTTTTCTTTCCCCCAATCATTTAGAAAAAAAATTATAGATAAAGTTCGCCTGTTAAAGAGAAAGGTCTTGTTTCATTAATTCTGACATCTATCTCATCTCCCAATGAAAAATTAAAGTCAATGTTTTTTGGAATCTCTACGAAAGTTAGTCTATTCGTTCTAGTTCTACCCATAATTTGCGAGGAATTTTTTGGATTTAAACCCTCAATTAAAACGCTTTCTATATTATTTATGTATCTTTTGTTTCTGCTCCTAGCAGTTTTCTCGACCAAATCATTTATTTCTTGCAATCTAGCTTTTTTCACCTCTTCTGAAAGTTGATTCGACCAAACTGCCGCAGGCGTATTTGGTCTTGGAGAGTATGCTGCTGTATTTACTTGATCAAAGCCAATTTCTGTTATTAGCTTTAACGTATCTTGGTATTGTTTTTCGGTTTCTCCTGGGAATGCAACTATTGCGTCAGCTGTGATTGATGCATCTGGCATTAATGATCTTATATTCTCGATAATATTTTTATACTTTTTGATAGTATATCCTCTGGACATTTGCTTTAAAATCTCATCATTTCCACTTTGGAAAGGAATATGGAAATGTTCACAGACTTTATCAAGTTCATAACAAGCTTGAATCAACCTTTTTGAAAAATATCTTGGATGACTAGTAGCAAATCTTATTCTGCGAATTCCTTTAACATCATGAATATAATATAAAAGATCAGTTAAAGTATTTTCTTTTCTTCCCTCTTTTGTTGTTCCTGGAAGATCTCTACCATATGCATCAATGTTCTGACCCAAAAGAGTAATTTCTTTAAAATTATCACCAGCTAATTTTTGAATCTCACTTTTTATCGCATTTGGATATCTTGATTGCTCTTTTCCTCTTACAGAGGGGACTACACAATATGAACATCTTTCATTACATCCATAAATGATATTAACCCAGCCACAAATAGAGCTTTCTCTTCTGGCACTTGTTATGTCTTCAGAAATGAAGTTTTCTTCTGTGGCAGCAACTTGATTTCCTAAATCAACTTTCCCCAGAAGATTCTCAAGATTATTTACGTGTTGAGGCCCCATAACCAGATCAAGTTCTGGGACTCTCCTTAGTAAGGACTCTCCCTCCTGCTGAGCAAGGCAACCTGCAACAACAAGTTTTAAGCTAGGTGTTTTGTGCTTTCTTTTTGCTTGTCTTCCTAGAAAGCTATAGACTTTTTGCTCCGCGTTATCTCTGATTGTGCATGTATTGTACAAGACCAAATCCGCATTTAATTCATTATCTGCTCTGGTATATCCCATTTTCTCCAATGTACCAGCCATTCTCTCAGAATCAGCCTTGTTCATTTGGCATCCAAATGTGGTTATCCAATAACTACCAGTAGTTGAATTCTTTTGAAAAATTTTTTCGTCTGGTTTTGTGTTTGTTAGCACTTTGCTAGGAATTTTTATGATTCTTTAATTCAAAATTACAATTTAAAAAATTTTGCTGCAATTTTTTTGAGGGCGAGCGAGGGGATTCGAACCCCCGAATGGCGGCGCCACAAGCCGCTGCCTTAACCACTTGGCGACGCCCGCCTCACATTTATAAATTTAACAACTCAAGGGTAATTTTTCATAGTTATTTTTATCTTTTAGCGAAATTTGAATTATTTTCAAATTCAGTAAAGTTTTCTTATGATTTAAAATAAAAAGAAAATTTAAAAATTTGAGTAATTCCGGCACAGCTGAGGTTCTTATTCCCAGAAGCCTTTGTCTAATAGAAGATATAGATAACCTCATTATCGATGTAGAGGATTTATGTTCAGTTTCCATTAGTTGGGAGGATGGATTAGTTTCTGAGTTAAAGCCTTTAAAAAATAAAATTACAAAACCAAAAAATATTTTATTCCCAAGATTTGTTGAAACGCATTCGCATTTTGATAAATCTTTTACATGGGCAGACTTTCCTAATCTGGAATCAAACTACGGAGGAGCGTTATCAGTAAATCTTGAAGAACATAAAACTAGAACTACAGATAAGGTTCTTGAGAGAGTTGATAAATCATTAAAACTTGCCATACAAAATGGATACCGAGCAATTAGAAGTCATATCGATACATACAAAGGTCAATCTATTGACATTTGGATTGAACTTTTTAAATTACAAAAAATATTTTCATCTGAGTTGACACTACAATACGTTGCTCTAGCTCCAGTGGAATTCTGGGATACAACTGATGGAGAAGATTTGGCAAAAATATTTTCCTCTAATGGAGGTATTTTAGGAGGTGTTATTGTACCCCCTTTCAATAAAAAAAATACAAGCAAATTTCTAGCAAAGATGCTTCTTCTTGCTAGAAAATATAAATTAGAAATTGATTTGCATATAGATGAATCAATTATTGAACCTGGAGCGGGAATAAAAGTTTTATTAGAAACAATAGAAAATTTAAAAATTAATAGTATTCCAATCACTTGTAGTCATTTGAGTAGTCTTATTTCTCTAAGTAATAGTGAGATTTTAAATTTAGGAGAAAAAATGGCTGAGAAAAATATTAAGGTTGTTGCTTTACCCCTAACAAATTTTTGGCTGCTCAATCGAAGTAATAAAACTACTTCATTTAAAAGACCAGTTGCGCCAATAAAGCAATTACAAAAATCACATGTGGATGTATCTCTTGGTAGTGATAATGTTCAAGACCCTTGGTACCCATTTGGTAATTTTGACCCTTTTTATATGCTGTCTTGCTCGATGCCTATGCTTCAACTAAATCCCTGGGAGCGAATGACTCTATCTTCTATTTTTTTAGCTCCAAGCAGATTATTAAATTTAAAATGGGATGGTTTAATTAAAAAAGGTTGTCCTGCTGATTTTGTGATTTTAGATGCACAAAGGTGGGCAGATGTTTTTTCGAGCAATTTAAAGAGAAAAGTATTTATAAACGGCGATTTACATTCCTAATTGGCTAATTTATATACAAATCATAAAAATTTTATTAATGATATCAAAACTTAAATTTATAGACAAATTTAGAGAAGTCAAAAACTTAGAGATTATTGAAAATAAATCCGATGTAAAAAGACTTTCAAAAGATTTTTATAACTACTCTCCAATCCTTACTGAAAAATTAGACGAATGTATTGCTGATGTGGTGGTAAGACCTAGTGATCACAAAGCGGTAAAAGAAGTAGCAGAAATTTGTTGGGAATTATCTATCCCACTTACTTTAAGGGGTTCAGGTACGGGTAATTATGGACAAGCTGTCCCATTATTTAAAGGAGTTGTGATGCAGATGAGTCAATTTAATAAGTTAGAAGAATTTGATCCAGATACAGGCTTTGTAAAAGTACAATCTGGCTGTGTTATGGGAGATTTGAATAAACAATTAGATAAATATGGGAGGGAATTGAGGTTACTTCCTAGTACTTGGAAAACTGCCACAATTGGAGGTTTTATTGCAGGTGGTTCAGGAGGTATTGGTTCCATTAGATGGGGATTTTTAAGGGATCCAGGAAATCTTTTAGGTTTAGAGGCAGTAACGATGAATGAAAAACCTGAATTACTAAAATTTGATGCTGAAGAATCCGAACCTCTTAATCATGCTTATGGGACTAATGGAATAATTACTTCTTTATTACTTGCTACTGATATCAAACGTAAGTGGTACTCATTAGTTATCGACTGTATTGAATTTGAAAAAACAATAGAAATATTAAAAACTCTTACTAGCGCAGCAATTAATCTGAAATTAGGAGCAATTCTTGAAGAAGAAATTGTAGATCAAATGCCAAAATGGTTTAAAGGTAAATCTAGAAGTCACAAGATATTAATACAATCTACCCTTGGAGGAATAAAAACCATCGAGCTTATTTGTAAAAAATTTAAAGTTGAATCTACCTTACTTGGGGAAGAAGAAAAGCTCGTGAATGGAATTTCTGAAGTCGTATGGAATCATACAACTCTTCATATGAGGTCTAGGGATAAAAATTGGACGTATTTACAGATGCTTTTGCCACTTAATAATGAAATAGAATTAATTAATTTTTTGAGGAAAAAATGGGGTAAAAAAGTTCTTTGGCATTTAGAGGCAGTTTCACAACAAGGATCACCGCGATTAGCGGCTTTGCCTGTTTTAAAGTGGAATGGGCCAGAAGAATTAAAAGAAATAATGGAAGATTGCAAGAAACTTGGTGCGTTTATTTTTAATCCTCATGTTTTAACAGTTGAAGGAGGAGGTCTCGGAGTGGTGGATGCAGATCAAGTAAAAGCGAAATTAAGATTTGATCCAAAAGGGCTATTAAATCCAGGGAAATTGGAAGGTTGGGAAGTAAGAGAACAATTTAAAATTTAGAATTTCTGTTTATACGCAAATTTAATAAATTCAGCAACTAAAAAAATAGAACCTGTTACAACAGGATGATTAGGTGGCCATGTTTCCAGGGAAAATAAATACTCAATGGCATGTTCAAATTTTTTAAATTCAATTATTTTTTGAAAGTCAATTTCTTTAATCTGAGAGAGATCATTTAATTGCCAACAAGGTTGGTTTGGAACTGGCACAAGTAATAAGTGATCATTTTTCTTTAGAAGTGTTTTTAATATTGCGTAAATATCTTTTTGTCTTTGGACACCTAAAATCCAATAAATTCCTTTATCTTCATTCTCCCAATTGCTTCGCTCATTAGAGAGTGCTTTTGCAGCAGGATAATTATGCGCACAATCTACAAGAATTTCTTTGTTTAAATAATTTATTATTTCTAGCCTTCCGTTCCAAGTTGTCTTTTTAAGACCTTCAGATATATGTTTTTCTTTTATATTGAATCCCAAATTATTCAGCGCTTCAATTGCTCCAACAGCTACTGAAGCATTTTGCTTTTGAAAAATTCCTTTTAATCCAAGCTCATAGCTGTTTGAAATTGAATCTTTCCAAATAATTGCTGCACCTGCCTCTTTAACTTTTTTGGTTATTAAATTTTCAACTTTACTATTTTGGTGGCATGAGATAACAATTGAATTTTGTTCAATAACTGCTAATTTTTCTTTGGCAATTTTTTCAATCGTATCTCCAAGAAATTCCTTATGGTCTAAGCCAATATTCCCAATAGCAATTATTGGTCTAGATTTATGAGCTGTTGTCGCGTCTAATCGTCCCCCTAAGCCAGCTTCAAGAATGAGCAATTCAACTTTTTTATTATCAAAAAAATTAAGTGCGCAGCAAATAATTTTTTCAAAAGGTGTTAATTCAAATTTTGAAAATTTTGTTTCTATTAATTTATAGATTTTTTCAAAATCAGTTTTGCTGATATTTTTTTTATTTACTCTAATCCTTTCGCATACGTCAAAAAGATGAGGAGATGTCGTTACACCAAAATTCTTTTTAGCTTCAAAAAGTATACTCTCTATATATGCTGCGATTGATCCTTTCCCATTGGTTCCAATAATTTGTATCGCAGGGACATTTCCGCAGGGATTACCAAGTTCTTGAAGTGCTTTTTTAATTCTTGATAAACCTAATTTGATATTATCCCTTTCGTATTTAGGAGATAATAATTCAAAAATTTTTAAATTTGCATTTTTCAAAATTTAAATTGTTATAACTCTTCAAAAATTGAATTTAGCTTATTCAAAAGAATATTAATTTCTCTTCGAGATATAACTAATGGTGGGACAATTCTTACGACGTTTCCTCCTGCAGGAACTACCAGTAATCCTTTATCAAAAGCTTTTAATGTAATTTTTTTTGCTTCAGCATAATCATCATTGATCACAAGACCTTGTATTAAACCTAAACCTCTTTTTTCGCTAATAATATTTGGAAATTTTTTTGACAATTCTTCAAATCCAGCACTTAATTGTTCCCCTCTTAGATAAACATTATTAATAAGATTTCTTCTATTTATTTCTTCTAATACAGTTAGAGCAGCTTTGCAGGCGAAAGGGTTTCCCCCAAAAGTGCTTGCATGATCTCCTGGAGTAAAAATATTGGCTTTTTCTTTTACTAATAATGCTCCAATTGCATGACCTCCTCCTAATCCTTTAGCAAGGGTGAATCCATCAGGTTCTATTCCTAAATTCTCATAACCCCACATTTTTCCAGTTCTACCTACTCCACTTTGGACCTCATCTAAAATTAGAAGAGAATTATGTCTATTACATATATCTCTAAGGCCTTTGAAAAATATTTTACTTCCTGGAATTACGCCACCTTCTCCTTGTATTGGTTCAACTAAAACGCCGGAAATCTTTTGGTCATTATTTTCACACTCTTCAAATAATTTTTTTACAGAATCAAAATTGTTAAATTTAAAAAATTTGAACCCTTGAATCATTGGTTCGAAACCTTTTTGGTATTTGGGCTGTCCAGTAGCACTCAAGGCTGCCAGCGTTCTTCCATGAAAGCTAGATTCTGCTGCGAGAATAATTGATTCTTTACCTTTATTTGTTGTATTACCATATTTTTTAATTAATTTAATTGCTGATTCATTTGCTTCTGCACCACTGTTGCAGAAGAAGACGCTTTTGGCACAACTCATATTCGTTAAAGTTCTGCTTAATTGTTCTTGTTCTTCAATGTTGTAGAGATTGGAAATGTGCTGAATCTTTTTTAGTTGACTTGATAGCCTTCTTCTTAAAACTCTATCGCTATGTCCAAGACTGCAAGTCGCTATACCAGCGACTGCATCAAGATACTTTTTACCTGATTTGTCCCATAACCAACAACCTTTTCCTTTTTTGAAAGATATATCGAATCGACTATAGGTATTCATCAAAGTGGGAGCGGTCGGACTTGAACCGACATACCCGAAGGTGCCGCATTTTGAGTGCGGTGCGTCTACCAATTCCACCACGCTCCCAAGGCTTTTGAAAAAATGAACTTTTTTATTATAACAAAAATCAACTTGTTGACTATTGTTTTGGTCAAGGAACAATGATCAAGATAACGTTTGTTAATAGTTAATCTTTCCGATAAAAACTTAGAATTATATTTATTGCATTTGCTGACAAGAAATGAGGTAAAAAAGGAAATTTAAACATTTATGATACATTTTTGTGATTAAATGCGATTAAAAGTCTTTTTTTAGAGGATATAGCTTCATGATTAGTAATATTGTGTTATATTTAATAAAAAAAAGCAAATGTCTAAAACTCAAGCTAAAAAATTATCCTTTAAATTTGTACCTTATCTTTTTGTTGCGGTAACTATACTCACAACATTCGGATCTAATAGCGGAACTTGGGTATGAACGAATTCAATTTTAATGGTTTAAATAAAATTTGGTCTAATCGCTTTCTAGTTTTGTTTATATTATTTTTGGGTTGTATTTCACTAATTAATATTGCTTACGTTTAAATCAATTCCCTTAGTTTTAAAAACATATTTGGAAAAGGTTAGGCTGCTCCGAGTTTTGAAAGATTCTCAGATTTAGATTCAATTTTATATCCATTCTCCTCAAAAGTATTTTTACTGATCTCTCTAATTATTTTTACACCTAAATTTTTTAGTTTTAATTCAAAATTTTCATAACCTCTATCAAGATGTTCTAATCCATAGAAATTACTACTACCTTTTGCGATGATTCCTGCAATTATTAATGCAGCTGATGACCTTAAATCTGAGCCAACTAGATTCATCCCATTAATTGTTTTAACACCTTTGATGTGAGCTACGTTTTTGTTTAGTTTTATACTGGCGCCCATTTCATTAAGTAGATAAATATGATTCATTCTGTTTTCGAAAATTGTTTCAGTTATCTTTGATTCACCATTTGCGATTGTCATTAGAGTTGTAAATGGTGCCTGCAAATCAGTAGGAAAGCCTGGGAAAGGAGCTGTTTCAATATCTACTCCTTTAATCTCTTTACTCTTGATAGAAATAGAATTACCTTTAATCGTAATTTTACTCCCACTCTCTTGAAGCTTATTAGTGACAGCTTCAAGATGATGAGGGATTACTGGAGAAATTGTTATTGAAGAGGAAGTTGCAGCAGCAGCAATTAGAAAAGTCCCAGCTTCTATTCGGTCTGGAATTACTTTATGGGTACATCCGCCAAGCTTATTAACACCATCAATAATGATTGTTTCTTTACCGGAGTCATAAATTTTTGCCCCCATTTTATTAAGCATTTGGCATAAATCTTGAACTTCAGGCTCTCTAGCAGCATTTTCAATAGTAGTTCTTCCTTTGGCTAAAGATGCTGCCATAATTAAAGTTTCAGTCGCACCTACACTTGGACAATTTAATTTAATATGAGTGCCATGAAGTCTATTTTTGTTCCCCCTTATTTTTGCCTTTACAATTCCCTTTTCAATAATAATTTCTGCTCCTAGTGCGATTAATCCATTAATGTGCTCTTCTATTGGCCTTGAACCAATGTTGCATCCACCTGGTAACGGTACTTGAGCTTCTCCAAATTTAGTTAATAGTGCACCTATACAAAAGAAACTAGCTCTTAATCCTTTAACAAGTTCATATGGAAGTTCTTTAATCGAAATAGTTGTTGGATCTATTTCTAGTTGGTTGTTTTTACGAACTAAATTCACTCCTAGATTCTTTAGGATATTCCCCATCTTTTCAATATCAGTGAGAAAAGGTACATTTTCAAGAATTATTTTTTCATTAGTTAGCAATGATGAGGCTAATAAAACTAAGGCGGAATTCTTAGCACCACTTATTTCAACTATTCCATTTAACTTGCCTTGGCCAAGAATCTTTAAATTTTGCGATTTAAGATATGACTTCGTTTTGCTTCCGCAAATCATTAAGACTTAATTTATTAGATTCATCATGACAAACTAATATTATTAAGTCCACCCTATGTAACGTCATGAATATTAATTAAAAGTGAAAATGTATTTTTTGATTTTTTGGGAAATAAAAATTTAATAAATAATTGTTCAAAATATTTATGTAATTAAAATATAGTTGATAACAAATTTTTCAAAATACTCATAGAAAATACTTTTTTAAAAATAACTAGTAAAAACAATAATCTAGTTAAAAGATTTAGATCATTTAAAAGAGGATCATCTCCAAAAGATCAAGACTTTTTTTGCATAGAGGGTACACATCTCATTGAAGAATTGCTGAAGTCTGGAAAAAATCCTTCTAAGATTTTAGTTACTGAAAAATGGCTAAGAAAGAATCAAAATCTAAGCAAAAAATTTGATGAGTCATTAATAAATATTGTCTCAGAGGAAGTCTTGGCGTCAGCGATTTCAACAATTAATCCAGATGGGATAGCAGCTTTAGTAGAGATTTCAGCAATACCTAATTATCAATTTAATAGAAAAGATGATTTTGTTCTTGTTCTCGACAGAATTCAAGATCCTGGGAATATGGGTAATCTATTTAGAACCGCTTTAGCTGCGGGTGTTAATGCAATTTTTTTAGCTGGAGGTGCGCACCCATTAGGCCAAAAGGTATTAAGAGCATCCTCAGGTGCAGTTTTTCATCTGCCATTTTTAAGATTTGATGGCATTGAAGAAGAAATATTAAATTCTTTACTTAATTCTTTGTCTGAATTATCAAATGTAGGATTTAAGATTTTCTCTACTAGTAGCCATAATGAGAGTACAAAAAAACCTTCAAAACCTTACTGGGAAGTTGATTGGTCTAGACGTACAGCATTAATTTTGGGTAATGAAGGTAAAGGTATTCATAAAAAAATTCAAGAAGCTTTTAATGAAACAATTACAATTCCGCATAGCGAGATTGTAGAATCATTGAATGTGGCTTGTGTTGCAGTTCCGTTATTACTTGAACGAAAAAGAGTCGCATATACCTCTAAATAAATAAATAAAAAGTGACTGATTCAAGTTTTGATTTTGATTTAATTGTAATAGGAGCAGGATATGGAGGTTTTGATGCCGCTAAACATGCTGCTGGTAAGGGGCTGAAAGTCGCAATAGTAGAATCTTCTGATATGGGAGGCACTTGTGTTAACAAGGGTTGTGTTCCCTCTAAAGCTCTTTTGGCTGCAAGTGGAAAAGTTAGAGAAATAGCTGATTATGAACATTTAGCTAAATTTGGTATACATGCTTCACCAGTAAGGTTCGAGAGATCAAAAATTGCAGATCATGCAAATAATTTAGTTTTAAATGTTAGAGAAAATTTAACAAAAACTCTTAAAAGGAGTGGAGTTGAAATTATTTTGGGCATTGGAAGAATTGAAGGAAATCAAAAAGTAGGTGTAAGAGATAAAAACGGAATTGATAAAATTTTTACATGTAAGAATATTGTTATAGCAACAGGCTCTTCTCCTTTTGTGCCCCGTGGAATAACTTTGGATAATAGGACCGTATTTACTAGCGATGATGCGGTTAAACTTGAGTGGCTTCCAAGATGGATAGCAATTATTGGAAGTGGATATATAGGTCTAGAATTTGCTGATGTTTATACCGCGCTTGGTTGTGAAGTTACCATGATTGAGGCTTTGGAGAATATTATGCCAACATTTGATCCAGACATCACTAAAATTGCCAAGAAGAACCTTATTCAAGCAAGAGATATAGACACAAAATCAAATGTCTTTGCGACAAAAATAACACCTGGATGCCCTGTAAAAATAGAACTGACTGATGCAAAATCTAAGGAAGTTGTAGAAACTTTAGAAGTTGACGCTGTACTAGTAGCAACTGGCAGAAGTCCTAATAGTAATAACTTAAATCTTGAGTCGGTTGGTATCGAAACAGTAAAAGGTTTTATTCCTGTAGATGATCAAATGAGAGTTAAGAATGGTGATGAAATAATACCTAACATTTGGGCTGTTGGAGATGTAACAGGCAAATTAATGCTAGCCCATACAGCTGCAGCGCAGGGTACTATTGCTGTTGATAATATTTGCGGTGGTAATGTCGAAATTAACTATAAAAGTATCCCCGCAGCAACCTTTACTCACCCAGAGATAAGTTCAGTTGGTCTCTCTGAAGTTGAAGCTAAAGAGATATCTACAAAAGAAAATTTTACTTTGGGAGTTGTCAAAAGTTTCTTTAAGGCTAATTCAAAAGCATTGGCTGAATTAGAGAGTGATGGATTGCTAAAGTTGATTTTCAACAAAGATAATGGGAAAGTATTAGGGGCTCATATTTTTGGGTTACATGCAGCTGATTTAATTCAAGAAATTTCGAACGCTATTTCAAGGAACCAAGATGTACTTGAACTATCTAAAGAAGTTCATACTCATCCTACTCTTAGTGAAGTAGTGGAGGTCGCATATAAACAGGCGGCTTCTCAAATAAAATAATACCTAAAATTAATGGAGATAAGACGCAGGCCACCAAATCCAACAGTGAGGGTAGAAAACTTAGAATATGCTGTACCTCATAGAGAAGCACAAGCAAAAAACATTCTGGAAGAAATTGTATGGCACAAGGATATTGAAATTAAGAATTTTAAAAAAATAGTCTCTTTAGAAGATCTCATCAAAAAAATTGAAAATCTTCCTACTCCCAAAGATTTTTATAAAAATATCTTGGAGTCAAAAATAAAACCAGGAGTTATTGCTGAAATAAAAAAAGCTAGTCCGAGTAAAGGAGTTATTAGAAAAGATTTTAACCCTGAAAACATAGCAATTTGTTATGAAGGATTAGGTGCATCATGTATCTCAGTACTTACCGATAAAAAGTTTTTTCAAGGTAGTTATGAAATACTCGAAACTGTAAGGAAATCTACTAATCTCCCTCTACTCTGCAAAGATTTTATTATTTCTGCTTATCAGATTTATAAAGCAAGGGTATCTGGTGCTGATGCAATATTATTAATCGCTGCGATTTTAAGTGATGATGATTTAATTTATTTAAAGAAAATAGCTGATAATTTAAAGATGAGTGTTCTTGTTGAAGTCCATAACTCTTATGAATTAGAAAGGATTCTAAAGTTAAAATCTTTTAATTTGATTGGAATAAATAATAGGGACTTAAAGACTTTTAAAACGGATTTAAAAACATCAAAAGAATTGATGAATACATATGCAGATATATTTTTAAAACAAAATATTATTCCCATAAGTGAATCTGGAATTAATTGTGCCGAAGATTTAGAATCGCTTAGATCTATTGGAATCATGGGAGTATTAATTGGTGAAACTTTTATGAGAGAAACTGATATTGAACAATCGTTCAAGAAATTATTTAACTCAATTTAAAATTGACTTCAAATCGTGCTATAAAATTGGATAAACAGAGTTGTCCTGAATATATATGCAGGCTGTAATTTTAACAGGTATAGTCTCAGGATTTGTGCATGTAGTTAGCGGCGCTGACCATCTAATTGCAATGGCACCAGCAGCGATTAATAATCCCCAAAAAGCTCTTAAAAATAGTTTCTCATGGGGTTTGGGACATTCTTCAGGAGTCCTTTTGTTAGCTTTTCTAGCGATTTTTATTAAGGATATTACGCCATTAAACAAATTTTCTAGTATTGCCGAATTCTTAGTTGGAATTTCACTTTTAATTGTTGGAGTATTTGCTATAAAAAATTCTTTTCAATTAAGTATCCACTCGCATTCCCATAAGCATGAGAATGGAATTGCCCATCGTCACTTTCACTTTCATGTTAAGGAACAAAAAAATAATAATAAGCACTCACATGCTTTGACTGGTTTAGGCTTGCTACACGGTATAGCTGGAGGTTCACATTTTCTTGCAGTTCTTCCTGCTTTAGCACTACCTTTAATAAGCGCTTGCTTTTATTTGATTTCATATTTGATTGGTTCAATCATAAGTATGAATCTTTTTACTTTTTTAATATCTTTTACTACCTTTAAAGCAAGTCAAAAATTTATTAAAAGATTAATAACTGTAGCAGGAGGTCTTTCCTTTTCTTTGGGATTATTTTGGATTCAAAGAAGCGCTTCTGTTTTTTTGAATTAAAAAATTTTTTAATTTAGGAATAATCATTTTAGAGGTAACAATCCCAATTATTTTTTCGTTATTGATTAATCCAAATTTATTACTATCTTCGCTAAATTCAATATTGTCGCCAATAACCTCAACGTTATTTTTATTTACTGAATTTATCCTTTTTATTAGTTTTTTATTTTTAATTGGATGATTAAAAATAACTATTTGTCGATTTTTAAGTATTGATTTATTCTTTTTATATTTTTTAAAAAATACAATGTCGCCTTCTTTTAGGCAAGGAAACATAGATTCACCACTAATAATCGCGGTTCTTCTTAAACCTAAAAAAAATAAAATAAAATCAAAAAAACTTTTGAAAATAATTCTGATTAACTAGCTTTTACAAAAGCGTCTGATCTTCCTTTTGAAGCCCAGAAGATATTATGAATTTTTTCTACATAACTCATTAGTTCTTCAGCTTGGGCTAAGTCAATATTAACTTTGCATGCACTGCATAATTTGGCCGCCTTCCAAATGGTTTCATGTAAGTCTGGATAAGTTTCTAAGTGAACTGGTTTAAAGTAATCTGTCCACAAAATTAAAATATCTTTCTTTGTTTCTTTTGCTTGCTCTTCTTTAACTGCAACATATCTAGAAAATGTATTACTGTATGCAGCCCACTCTGCTGAATCAGTGCTAGAAGGAGCTTCTAATGCAATAAGTTTTTTTGTCATTGATAAAACTGCTTCAGCTGCAACTCTCGTAGATGCTGGATCGTAAACTCCACAAGGACCATCGCAGTGAGCATGGACTGTCATTGGGGATTTTTTATCTAGAAAAGAATTGATGAATTTACTTAACATTTCAAATATTTGATGTTGTATATATATTACTTGGAGATTAACTAAATTGAAAAGTCTTAGATATTTTTCTTACTTAATTTAATTGACTTTTAATAATTCAACTTCAAATATTAAAGTCGCATTAGCAGGAATTACATTTCCAGCTCCTCTTGATCCGTAACCAAGTTCCGGAGGTATTGTTAATTTTCTTTTGCCTCCAACTTTCATGCCTGCTACACCTTCGTCCCAACCCTTTATTACTCGGCCAGCACCCAATGGAAAGCTGAATGGAGCTCTGCCAATACTGGTATCAAATTGTGTCCCGTCTTCTAGCGTTCCTGTGTAATTTACAGTAACTGTTTGCCCAGCACTAGCCTCATCTCCTTCCCCGTTTACGATATCTGCAATAATTAGACCGCTTTCTGTAGTCCTTGAATTGTTGTCTGATGGTGTTTCTTCTGCCATAGCGAAAAGTATAGGATTTGGATCTGATGGGTCTAGTTCAAATAAATTATTATTTGAGACATTTGATGATTTTGCAACAGGTGATCTTTGAACTGACTGAATTTCTGATTCAGCAGCATTAACAACTTGAGGTGAATTAAATTGACTGAAAAGAGTTAATGAAACACAAAAAACAAAAACTGCAAAACTAATAAAGACTTCTCTCACTTAAATTTTGAAAGTTACTACAACTTAGTCTACAGAATGAAGGTACAATAAATGGGTGATTATAAATTTAATTTCGTAATTTTAGATTGTTAATCCCAACTCAAGTTAAAAGTCTAAGACAATATTTTTACCCTTGTTTAGGAGGGATTTTAGGAGGTATTTCAGTTTCAACTCATTTTTGGCTGATTTTTATGCCGATATCATTATTTATTTTATGGAAGGGAAGTGAAAGGAGAATAGCAAATTTTTGTTGGGGTTTTTTCTTTATCTTGATAAGTCATTCTTGGCTTTATGATCTTCATCCATTGACATGGCTTGGTTTTTCAAAGCTTGCAAGTATAAGTATTGCCATTTTAATATTATTATTTTGCGCTTTCTGGGGTGGGATATTAGTTTATTTATGGGGATTATTAGTTGAAATTATTCTCTGGAAAGAGGATGTTTTCAAAATGAAAAAATTATCTTTAATAGTAAAAGTATTTTTTCTATCTTTGACTTGGGGTATTGGTGAATTGATACTTTCTCAAACCCCTTTTTTTTGGATAGGTTTAGGAGAGAGTCTTATACCAGGTGATATTTATCTTGCTGGTTTAGCAAGATGGATTGGTGCAAGTGGTTTATGCGTATTGCAAATATTGTTTGGATTTTGGATTTTTTATATTCAAGGTAGATGGGAAAGAAAACTTTACTTTAAGAAAATATTTCTTTTAGGAATTTTGGTTTTTATTTTCTTACATTTATTTGGAGGTTTAACAACTCCAATAAAAAGAAATTATGAATATCCAGTAGCTATTTGGCAAACAAATATACCAACAAGAGAAAAATTCAAAATAAATGACGAATTTATTGAAGAAAAGCTATCTATCGCTCAAAAATATGCTTTGTCAAACAAAGCGAAACTTCTTGTTGCTCCAGAAGGAACTCTATCTAATAATTTTTATTCTTCTAAAGGCATTAAGGTTAATTCCTTGTTAGGAGGTTTCAGAAATTCAAATAATGAGTTAAGAAGTTCTTTACTCGGATTTCAAATTGGAGATAAATCTTTTACCACATTTATAGATAAAAATAGACTTGTTCCAATAGGTGAAAAAATACCTAGATTTCTAGATAGTTTTTCAAGAGGATTATCTGCAGTAGGAGGCATTCAACCAGGCTCTGATTCAAGATTTTTTGATCCTAAATTTACACCCCCACTAGCAGTAGCTATATGTTACGAAATTAGTGATGGACTAAAAATAAGAAAGGCTATTAGTAGCGGTGCAAAACTAATAATAACTGCAGCAAATTTAGATCCATATCCAGCTAAGCTTTATAATCAATTCCTATCTTTGGCTAGATTAAGAAGTATTGAAAATATGAAAAATAATTTACTTGTATCAAATACCGGCCCTTCGGGCTTAATTCAAGATGATGGAAAAATAATTAAAATTTTAGATTATGATGTTGAGCAAAATGAAATAGTGTTCCCTAATTTTTCATCCGAAAAGACTTTCTATACAAAATTTGGAGATAAACCTATTTTGTTTTTATTTATATTATTTGTGGGATTGAATTTCTTTTGGAAAATTAACTAATTAATCCACCACCTAATAAAATTTCTCCCTTATAAAAAACTGCAGCTTGTCCGGGCGTTACCGAACTTTGACTTTCTTCAAAAATTAATTTAAATGTTGTAGTTGTATTATCTAAATTTTTCAAAGGGATTAATGTACCTTTTACTGGATTACTTCTATATCTAATTTGTGCTTGTACTTCTATCTCTTGCTCAGGTTCTTCGATTGAAACCCAGTTAACCTTACTAATTATTGCTTCTTTATTAAATAGATCACTTTTATCTGCTACATAAACTATGTTTTTTAACCTATCTAAACTTTTTACATATAATGGTTCAGGCCAGGCAATGCCCAACCCTTTTCTCTGACCTACCGTAAAGTGCTGAATTCCATTGTGCTTCCCAAGGACTTTCCCATTTACATGAACAATTTCTCCTTCTTTGGGTTCTATGTGTTTATCGATAAATATCTGCATTGATCCATAATGCTCAACTAAACATAAATCTTGACTTTCTGGTTTTTGAGCAGTTCTAAGGCCTAATCTGAGGGCTTCCCTTCTTGTATCTTCTTTTTTCATTTCACCAAGAGGAAATTCTAATCTGCTTAGTACTTCTTGAGAAAGAGAATAAAGAAAATAACTTTGGTCTTTGTTTTCGTCAGCACCTCTGAGAAGAAGGAATTCCTTAAATACAAGGTTCTTGCAATCAAGTGTTGTAGCATATGATGATTTATTTATCCTTGCGTAATGTCCTGTCGCAATATGAGTAAAGTCTTTTTTGCTTATTGCGTAATTAAGCATCTCTTCAAACTTCACATTCTTGTTACACATCGAACATGGAAGTGGAGTGAACCCTTTCTCATAGCTTTCAGTAGTTTTTTTAATTACCTCTCTTTCGAAAATTTCTCTTGAGTCTATTATTTTATGATTTATTCCCAAATCTTCACAAAGGCCAGCAGCATCTACTAATCCTTCAGAACAACAGGAGCCTTGTCCTTTCATTAGCCAAAGAGTTAGTCCCTCAACATTCCAGCCTCTTTCTACAAGAAGGGCAGCTGAAAGGGAACTATCTACGCCACCAGATAGACCTACAATAATATTTTTCTTCTTTTTAGTTTTATTATTAGAAGAAAAAAAGTTCTCTAAGTTTTTATCCTTTTGTGTCTTTAACATGAATGTTTAAATTTTTGAACAGTACTTCAATTGCTTTGTACTCATTATGAATGAAATTGTATGGCCAACAATTGACTCTGAACATTTAATTGTTGATTCAAAGCAAATGCTGGTATTAGAGAAAGAAATGTTTTCTGATGGGATGCCAAAAGAAGCATTGATGGAAAAAGCTGGTATCCAAATTAGTAGATGGCTCTTAAAAAAGAAACCTCTTCTCAAGCATGGAATAACTTTTTTTATAGGTCCTGGGCATAATGGCGGGGATGGTGCAGTAATAGCTAGAGAACTTTTTTTGAGAGGTTTTAATGTTCAGGTATGGTGTCCATTCCCGATAAAAAAAACATTAACAAATAACCACCTTAATTATCTTACATCTATTGGTGTCACAAAATTAGTAGAGCCTCCTGATGCAAATGGGAAAGAGCTTTGGATTGATGCAGTTTTTGGTAACAATCAAACAAGAAAAGTTGATGATAAATTAATTAAACTGTTTAATCAAAAATTTCATAAAAAACATGGAAAGGTAATAAGTATTGATATTCCAACAGGATTATGTCCTGATAAAGGAGAGCCTTTTTTAGATAACGCAGTAAAGGCAGATTATACCTTGACCATTGGTCTTTATAAGATTGGGTTGACCCAAGATTCTGCTTTGCCTTTTATTGGAGAATTGCACCATATAGATGTTGGGATACCTACTAGTAAACTGTCCAAAGTTGATAAAAAGATTTTTAAGGTTACTTACAAAGACATTAAACATATTGATTTACCTTCTTTACCAAAAAATTACAACAAATATCAAAGAGGTAGGACATTACTAATAGCAGGAAGTGAAAAATATCCTGGTGCCGCATACTTGGCATTAAAAGGGGCTATGTCAAGTGGAGCAGGCTTTATCTCTGCGGTCCTTCCTGGGATAGTTTCTGAATCTATTTGGCAAGTTGCCCCAGAAATAGTTTTGAAAGAAACTATGCAATCTAACCAAAATGGCAATGCATCTTTATTTAGTGCATTAAGGAATATTGATTTAAGTGCATTTGATTCATTAGCTGTCGGTCCAGGAATAGGAATTGATAATGATGATTGGCAAAAATCAAAAGACTATCTTATTGATTTTGGAGGATTATTGATCTTGGATGCAGATGCACTTAATAGAATTTCGGAATCTAAGTTGGGGGCAAATTTCTTTTTAGAGAGAAAGTTTAAGACATGGATTACACCACATAGCAAAGAATTTGGAAGATTATTTCCCAATATCAATTCTCATACCAATGTTGGGCTTGCCCGTGAAGCGGCAAAAGAATTCAATATCAGTATTTTGTTAAAAGGAGCTAACAGTGTAGTTGCTGATAATAGAAAAGTATGGCAACTTTTTGGAACCGATTCTCAGACAGCTCGAGCTGGATTGGGAGATCTTTTATCTGGTTTTGTAGCTGGTAGTTCTGCAATTGATTCAACCTTGTGTAGAAATATATCAACAGATTTTTTTGCTAAGTATGTACTTCTGCATTCATTTGCTGCATCAAAGTGCAAAAAAGGGTCAAATGCTTCTGTTATTGGTGACGAATTGTCAAAATTAATGAGAAATATAAAAACGAGACAAATATCTTGAAAGAAACAATTTAAGAGAGTTATTTATAGTTTTAAACACATAAGTGTACAAATATTACTTGAAATCTGAAGCGCGCATTAAATATTTGGCCATTTTCATAAAAGTGTAGGAGAGTTTTAATACCTTATTAGGTCTAAAAATGGTCTCATCATTACCCATACAATCAGAACCACCTAAAAGGAGGAGTAATGATCCAATAAGTTGGTATTTGCAAAATATTGGTAGAGTTCCCTTATTAACGCCTGCCGAAGAGATTGAATTGGGTAATCAAGTCCAGAAGATGATGATTCTTACAGAAGATGGACAATTAAATGAAAAGGTTAATGAATTTACAACACAGCAAAAAAGAACTATAAAAATTGGACGAAGAGCTAAAGAAAGAATGATGAAAGCTAATTTAAGATTAGTTGTCAGTGTGGCAAAAAAATATCAAGGTAAAGGACTGGAATTACTTGATTTAGTTCAAGAAGGTTCTCTTGGGTTGGAGAGGGCTGTTGAAAAATTTGATCCGACAAGAGGATATAAGTTTTCTACTTATGCATTTTGGTGGATTAGGCAGAGTATGACAAGAGCTATTGCATGTCAATCAAGAACAATCCGTTTACCTGTTCACTTAAGTGAAAGGTTGGCTTCTATCAGAAAAGTTAGTAGAGATTTGGCTCATAAGCTTGGTGCTATGCCAAGCAGAATTGAAATTGCAGAAGCAATGGAAATTGATGTAGAAGAATTGGATTCTGTTTTGAGACAAGCCTTATCGACAAGTAGTTTAGATGCCCCAGTAAATGGTGATGATGGCAGGAGCTTTTTAGGTGATTTGATTGCAGATAGTAATAATGAAGAACCTCTAGATCAAGTTGAACAAAAAATGCATCAAGAGCAGCTTGGTAAATGGTTAAGTCATTTAAGCGAGCAAGAACAACATGTTCTCAAACTAAGGTTTGGACTTGATGCAAATGAGAGACATACGCTTGCAGAAATTGGAAGATTATTAGAAGTTTCTAGAGAAAGAGTAAGACAAGTTGAACTTAAGGCACTAAGAAAATTAAGGAATTTAACCAGAAAATTACCTAGCGGTATTTAATCTAATCTTCTGCCCAAATATATTTGGTTAATTCTTCTGAAGGAGGTTCAGGAGCTTCAATTGCATTTTTAACTGACTCCGCTATTTCAGCATCAATCTTCTTTTCAATAATTTTTAATTCTTCTTCCGTAGCGAATTTACCGTCAATAATTTCTTGAGCTAATTTCTTAATAGGGTCTCTTTTTCCCCAAAACTCCTTCTCTTTTTCAGACCTTAATTCATCTGGATCTGCAAGAGAATGCCCTCTATATCTATAAGTTAAACATTCTAAAAGTGTGGGACCTTCTCCTGCCCTAGCTCGCTCAATTGCTCTTTGTGCTGCCCCTCTTACTGCTAATACATCCATTCCATCAACTTCCTCACCGTGCATGCCAAAAGCAGACGCTTTTCTCCAGATTTCAGGATTACTAGTAGCTCTATCATGAGCCATACCAATAGCCCATTTATTATTCTCAACAACAAAAATTATGGGTAATTTCCATAACTGGGCCATATTTAAACATTCAAAAAACTGCCCATTATTGCAAGTCCCATCCCCAAAAAATGCTGCAGTTACAGCATCACTATTACTATTTCCAGCAACTTCCTTTTTGTATTTACTTGAAAAGGCTGCCCCTAAGGCAACAGGAATTCCCTCTCCAATAAATGCATATCCTCCTAGTAGGTGATGCTCTCTTGAAAATAAGTGCATGGATCCACCTCGGCCTTTGCTACAACCAGTGGATTTACCAAAAAGTTCACTCATTACTTCAAATGAGGGAACACCCGCACTTAGTGCATGAACATGATCGCGATAGGTACTACAAAACCAATCATGTTTCTTTTTCATGGCGCCAATTACTCCTGTGCTTATAGCCTCTTGACCGTTATATAAATGAACGAAACCAAACATTTTCCCCCTGTAATACATTTCTGCACACTTATCTTCAAATCTACGACCAAGCGTCATGTCTTCATAAAGGAATAATCCGGTTTCTCGATCTAATTCGGCTTTTTTTATGTCTTGAAGATTTGAGATTCTCTCTACGTGTGTTTCCAAGAAAAATACCTTAACGAAGTTTTGATTTGTTAACATTCTAAGCCGTGATGGGCGATTTTCATGATTTTTTTTAATAACTCTGTAAGACCTTGTGAAAAAATTTTTTAACTTGATAAAATTTGTCTAAGAATTTTCAATAGGATATTTGTTTGGAACTTCCTTTAGACCATTTTCGTTTAATTGGCGTAAGCCCCTCTGCAACTTCTGAGGAAATATTAAGGGCGTTTCAATTGCGGTTAGATAAAACACCTGATGAAGGTTTTACTTATGAAGTTTTAACCCAAAGATCTGAGCTACTTCGCCTCACTGCCGATCTACTTACAGATCCAGAAAGCAGAAGAGAATACGAAAATTTGTTATTAAATGGGAATTCTGGATTGGATTTTTCCTCAAATAGAGAAGTAGCAGGATTAATACTTCTTTGGGAATCAGGTTCACCAAAAGAAGCTTTTAAAATAACGAGAAAAGCATTGCAACCCCCTCAAACCCCAGCTTTAGGAAGTAGTAGAGAAGCTGATTTAACATTATTGGCTGCTTTAACAGCTAGAGATTCTGCAATACAAGAACAACAGCTTAGATCCTATTCGAGCGCGTCAGACTTTTTACATGAAGGTATAAAACTTCTACAAAGAATGGGAAAGCTTGGAGAAAAAAGAAAAGAACTTGAAGAAGATTTGGCTGCTTTGCTTCCTTACAGAATACTAGATCTACTTAGTAGAGATCTAAATGATCAAGACTCTCATAAAAAAGGTTTAAGTATGTTGGAAAATTTAATAATCAAAAGAGGTGGTTTGGAAGGTAATAATAAATCTGAATATAAAGATTATTTAAATCAGCAAGAGTTTGAAGCTTTTTTTCAACAAATAAAGCCATTTTTGACAGTGCAAGAACAGATTGATTTGTTTCTTGAATTACAAAAAAGAGGATCATTAGAAGCAGGATTTTTAGCGTTTCTATCTTTAACAGCTATTGGTTTCTCTAGAAGAAAGCCAGAAAAATTATTTGAAGCGAGAAGAATTTTAAAAAAATTAAATTTATCAGGTCTTGATTCAATGCCTCTAGTTGGTTGTTTAGATTTACTTTTAGCTGACATTGACCAAGCCTCTGCAAGGTTTTCAAGTAGTTCTGATGAAAATTTACGAGATTGGCTCAATAATTATCCTGGAAATAAGTTAGAAGCTATATGTATTTTCTGTAAAAATTGGTTAGAAAATGATGTTTTAGTTGGGTATAGAGACATTAACTCAAAAGAGGTGGATTTAGATTCTTGGTTTGAAGATAGGGAAATTCAAGAATTTATTGAAAAATTAGAAAAGAAAACAAAAAAAATTGCAATTAGATCAAATCTTCAAAACCAACAAACTGAGAAGGAATCCTCCACAAAAACGACTGAAGATTTTGATAATGTATTGGGGAATATTGATGAAAGAAGATTACCTTGGCCTGGTGGCATAAAACAAGGCTATGAGAAGGTTGAGACCAAAAAAACAGAATTCAATGAGGAATACTTTAAGAAAAAACCAATTGAGTTTTATAATTTTTTAATTGAAAAAATTGCTGAATTTAAGTTTAGTTTTGGGGAATTCTTAAAGGATAAAGAGATAATTAATCGGTCTCCGTATTTAATTTATATCTATGCATTTTTGATCTTATTTGCATTTGGTATTGGTATTGGATTTTTAAGAAATAATTTTAAAAAATCAATTCAGGACGAATCTATTGCTGAAAAACCATTAATTGCAAAAGATAAAAATCAAAAGATTAGTGAGATAGATATTATTCAAGAAATAAAAAAAAATCCTTCAAATAAATTGAATTCTATTTCTGAGAAATCTACTTCAATTATTTCTTATGAATTCAAAGAACTTAATACTGCTTCACCTACTTTGGAAGATATAAAGAATTTAATTAATAGATGGCTTCTTAATAAAAGTAATTACTTAGAGGGAAAGGGTGAAATTAATCTTTCTAAGATTGTTAGTAAAGGTCTAATTGATCGAACAATCGAAGAAAGACAGAACGATATCAAGAAAGGAATTTATAAGGAGATTAATTCCCAAATACTTAAAATTGATTTGGAATCGCAAACTTCATCTAGGATAGTTGTTTTAGTAGAATTGAATTATTTAGAGAGGTTAGTAAAGAATTCGGGAGAATTTATTAATGAAACATCTTTAAATCCCCTTAAAGTTAAATATATTTTGGGCTTTTCAAATAAATCGTGGAAATTGGTTGATTTCGTGAGCGGCTTGTAATTACAAACTTCAAGATCATCTATAATAATTAAAATTACTTTTTAATAATGTTTGATGAACTCTCGTCACGCTTTGAAGACGCAGTAAAGGGTTTAAGAGGCGAAGCAAAAATTAGTGAAAATAATATAAACGATGCCTTGAAGGAGGTAAAAAGAGCACTCCTTGATGCAGATGTTAGTTTGTCTGTAGTAAAAGAGTTTATTTCAGATGTCAAAGATAAAGCTATTGGGGAAGAAGTAGTTAGGGGTGTAAACCCAGGTCAAAAATTTATTGAAGTTGTAAATAAAGAGTTGATTAACATTATGGGGAATGAAAATTCTCCATTAAACGAAAATGAAAAAAGTCCTACAGTCATTTTGATGGCTGGACTTCAGGGAGCTGGTAAAACAACTGCAACAGGAAAATTAGGACTTTATTTAAAGGAAAAAGATAAAAAAGTTCTTTTGGTGGCTGCAGATATTTATCGACCAGCAGCTGTAGAGCAGCTTAAAACATTGGGAAGTCAATATGAATTGGAAGTTTTTTCAGCTAAAGAAAAAAATAGCAAACCAGAAGAAATAGCAAAGGAAGCATTGAATTTTGCTAATGAAAATGATTTTAATTCGATAATTATTGATACCGCAGGAAGACTGCAAATTGATGATTCCATGATGAGTGAAATGGTTCGAATAAAAGAAGTTTCTAATCCTGATGAGATTTTGCTTGTAGTTGATTCAATGATTGGGCAAGAAGCTGCAGACTTAACAAAATCATTTCATGAAAAAGT
Organism: Prochlorococcus marinus str. AS9601; assembly: GCF_000015645.1. Taxonomy (NCBI): domain Bacteria; kingdom Bacillati; phylum Cyanobacteriota; class Cyanophyceae; order Synechococcales; family Prochlorococcaceae; genus Prochlorococcus; species Prochlorococcus marinus. The sequence goes on along the minus strand of NC_008816.1, from coordinate 1,265,577 downwards.
AGGAATCACAGGGGCGATATTAACTAAGTTGGATGGCGACTCAAGAGGTGGAGCTGCTTTATCGATAAGAAAAATAAGTGGTAAACCAATCAAATTTATAGGTGTAGGTGAAAAAATAGAGGCATTGCAACCATTTCATCCAGAGAGAATGGCCAGCAGAATTTTAGGCATGGGCGATGTATTGACACTTGTTGAAAAAGCACAAAAAGAAGTTGAACTTGCTGATGCAGAAGCGATGCAAAAGAAACTTCAAGAAGCGACTTTTGATTTTAATGATTTTGTAAAGCAAATGAGATTAATTAAAAGAATGGGTTCACTTGGTGGATTGATTAAATTGATTCCTGGAATGAATAAAATAGATGATGGGATGATAAAAGATGGAGAAGATCAACTTAAGAAAATAGAATCTATGATCTCGTCAATGACTCTTGAGGAGAAACAAAAACCCGAAGTTCTTGCCGCTCACCCCTCAAGAAGACAAAGAATCGCTCAAGGTAGCGGTTATGAAGCAAAAGATGTAGATAAAGTTTTAGCCGATTTTCAAAGAATGAGAGGTTTTATGAAACAAATGTCTAACGGAGGGATGCCAGGAATGGGAGGAATGCCAGGAATGGGAGGTATGCCAGGAATGGGAGGAATGCCAGGAATGGGAGGAATGCCAGGAATGGGAGGAATGCCAGGAATGGGAGGTATGCCAGGAATGGGAGGTATGAGTGGTAATAGGCAAATGAAAAAACAAAAAAATAATAAAAAGAAAAAAGGTTTTGCTGATTTATAGTTTCTATATTTTTACCTTTAAATGATATTATTATTTAAAACGCATTAATTTAAGATGATTAAATTGCGCCTTAAGCGCTTTGGAAAGAAAAAAGAGGCAAGTTTCAGAATTGTTGCATGCAACAGTACTTCCAGAAGAGATGGTAGACCCCTGCAAGAACTAGGTTTTTATAATCCAAGAACAAAGGAAACCAGACTTGACACAGAAGCTTTAAGAACAAGACTTACGCAGGGTGCTCAGCCAACTGATGTTGTAAGAACTTTATTAGAAAAAGGAGGGTTATTAGAAAAAACAGAAAGACCCTCGATCGCAATTGGTAAAGCAAAGTTAGAGAAGGAAAAATTAGCTAAGGCTAAAACTAAAGACGAAGAAAATGATAATAGTAAAGTTGAAAGCGAGGGTAATGAAGCTGAAAGCTAGTGAGTTGTTAAATTTTTATTCTTATTCAATAACTAGATGAAAGAAGTTTCCAAAACTGGTCACTTCACAATAGATCTGCCAAGCTCTGATGCTGCTACAGCATTATCTGGACCTGGTAATTCTTTCTTAAAAAAATTTGAGTCTCTTACAGGAGTTTCTTTAACTATAAGGGGCTTACAACTTGAGATGAACGGTGTCATATCTAAAATTGAGAGAGCCTCAGCATTAGTAGAACTAACAAGACCAATTTGGGAACAAGGGTTAGAAGTCCCAGAGGTAGATCTTAAAGCGGCTTTAAGTTCTTTAAATATGGGCGAATCGTCTTCACATGCTGAACTAGGAAAAAAAATTCTTGCGCGTTCCAAAGAAGGAAGATATTTAAGACCAAGAACTATAAGACAAAAAGAATATGTTGAATCAATTGAAAGCTTTGATCTTACCTTTGCGATCGGTCCAGCTGGAACTGGTAAGACATTTTTAGCAACTGTTTGCGCGGCAAGACTATTAAACGAGAAAAAAATTGAAAAAATTATTTTAACCAGACCAGCTGTAGAAGCTGGTGAAAGTTTGGGATTCCTACCTGGTGATTTGCAACAAAAAGTAGATCCATATTTAAGACCCTTATTTGATTCTTTACATAGTATTTTCGGGATTGACAGAACAAATTCGTTAATTGATAAGGGAATTATTGAAGTTGCTCCTTTGGCATTTATGAGAGGCAGAACCTTAGATAACTCCATAGTTATCCTAGATGAAGCGCAAAATACTACTTGCTCTCAAATGAGAATGTTTTTGACCAGATTAGGAGAGAGATCCAAAATGGTTGTAAATGGAGATATTACACAAATTGATTTAAAAAAAGATCAGGAAAGCGGCCTCATCGAAGCATCGAGAATTTTCTCAAAAACTCAAGATATAAAATTTTGTTATTTAACTGTTGAAGATGTGGTTCGTCATCCTTTAGTTCAGAAAATTATTGAGGCTTATCAATAACTTCATAACTCTGGAGATCCGTACCCTGAAATTTTAAAAATCGAGTAGAATAAAACCATATTTAAAAAAGAAAATGCCAGCAAGTAGTAATTTCAATCAAGCTATTCGTGAAGCACAAACTAGTTCAATTGTTGGACCTAATGTTGTTCAAAAAGCTTTACCTTACGTTGGTGGAGGTATGGTTCTAACTTCTTTAGGAGTTTTAGCAGGTGTCTCACTCATAGCAACAAATCCTGGGCTTTTCCAGCCTCTTTCAATAGTTGCATTAATTGCAGAATTGATTTTGTTTTTTATAGCCACAAGTGCTGCAAATAATGCAAATAATGCGAAGGCCCTACCCTTGTTGACAGGATTTAGTTTGTTAACTGGATTCACCTTAAGTGGAATAGTTGCTTTAGCAATAGGAACTATTGGTATTGGTTCGGTTGGAACAGCTGCCTTAGCCACTGGTATAACTTTTGTTATTGCCTCTTATACTGGCCAGAGAATGAGTGATAGTGTTGGTCAAGCACTAAGTGGGGTAGTTGGTCTTGGGTTGATAGGACTGCTTATAGCAATGTTTGTCCAATTAATTGGAGGATTTTTTGCTCCAGGCGTTTTTGGAGGCTCAGGACTCGAATTGATAATTGCAGGATTTGGAACTGTCTTATTCGTCGCAATGTCATTTGTCGATTTCTATACAATGCCAAGAAGATATAATGATGATCAATACCTTGCAGGGGCTTTAGGTATGTATCTAACTTATATAAATCTTTTTGTTTTTATATTGAGATTAATGATTGCACTTCAAGGAGGCGGAAGAAGAGACTAAACACATTACGTAAATAACTAAACTAAAAGCGTAGATTTGTTTCTACGCTTTTTTATTGGGCGATATCAAGAATTTGTTTTTTTATAAATTCCTTTTGCTCTTTATCATACTTTACTGATTTATCAAAACTATTGCCCATATCATCTAAGTCTCTAAGGACTTGATTGACAGACTTTGCAACTGACTTAGATTCTAACAGTCTTAAAATAGCCTTACATCTATCTGAAATGTTTTCTGATGTTATCTCATATTCATGATTATTATCTCTTCGATGAATAATAATTTGAGCAGAACTCATTATTAAATTTTTTACTACTATGTCTGTTACAGCATCACCACCTTCGTTCAGTTTGTAAATTAGTGAAAAAGGAAGTTTATCTAATAAAAAACAATCTTTATCAGATAAAGCGTATGCAAAAAATCCTCTGAGTCCATTTCTTGTTTTAGTTAGTTCCGCGATTCTATCTGCTAAAACCTCTTCGCTGAGTAAATCTTCACCCCACTCTTTGCACCATTGTGCGGATATGTTTATTGCTTGCGTGAACGAAGCTTCTTTTAAATTTATGGTTTTTTTTTTCATTTTTGATCAGAATTTTATTATTGATGCATTAAAAGTCTTTGACCAATTATAGATCTGGGTTTGTAACTTTACTAGGAAGGCCAAATGTGGGTAAATCTACTTTAATAAATAAATTGATTGGCGAAAAAATAACAATTACTTCTCCAATAGCGCAAACTACAAGAAATAAATTAAAAGGAATACTTACTACAAAAGATGGGCAAATAATTTTTGTCGATACTCCTGGTGTGCATAAACCTCATCATCGACTTGGAGAGATATTAGTAAAAAACGCAAAATCGGCAATTAATGGAGTTGATATGGTAATTTTTGTAATTGATTCAAGTGAAGAACCTGGAAGAGGTGATGAATATATTTTGAACTTTTTAATCGCAAATAAAACTGAGTTTATTGTTGCATTAAATAAGTGGGATTTGGTTAATAAAGAATTTAGGAATTTACGATTAGATCAATATAGAAGATTTTTTGGAATTTATAGAAACTTTCAAGTTGTAAGTGCTTCTCAAGGAGAAGGATGTTCTGAACTAATAGATATGGCTCTTAATTTTCTTCCTGAAGGACCAAAACTTTATGGCGAAGAGACGATTTGCGACCAACCGTTAGATAACTTATTATCTGATTTAGTAAGAGAACAGGTATTAAAAAATACAAGAGAAGAAGTACCTCATAGTGTCGCAGTAAAGATAGAAAAGAGAGAGGAAATGAAAAGAAAAAATGGCAAAGTTTTTACAGCCATTTTGGCTACTATTATTGTTGAAAGGTCCACTCAAAAAGGCATTCTTATCGGAAAGAAAGGTTCAATGTTAAAAATGATTGGTCAGTCAGCAAGATCAAATATGTCAAAATTAATTGATGGTCCAGTTCACCTAGAGTTGTTTGTGAAAGTTGTTCCTAATTGGAGAAAAAAAGAATCAAGGTTAATTGAGTTTGGTTATGAGGAAGAATTCTAGATGAGTGGTTTTAATTTTGATGTAATTACATTGTTCCCTAAAGCTTTTGAATTAATAAATAATTTAGGGGTCATAACAAGAGCTCTAGATAAGAAGTTAATCGATGTAAATTTACATGATTTAAGAGAATATGGAGAAGGTTCTTACAGACAAGTAGACGATAAGCCTTATGGAGGAGGAGCAGGTATGGTATTAAAACCTGAACCTATTTATAAGGCATATGAATCAATTAGAAAATCATCTAAAAGTAAAACTTTGTTGATGACCCCTCAGGGTAAAATTTTAAAGCAGAAGGATCTTGCGAGATGGTCCACTTTGGATCAAATAATAATTATTTGTGGTCAATATGAAGGTTTTGATGAAAGGATTAGATGTTTAGCTGATGAAGAGATATCGTTAGGAGATTATGTCCTTTCTGGAGGAGAAATACCCGCTATATCAATAATTAATGGTTTGACTAGGTTATTACCAGGGACTCTTGGTGATCCAGACTCCTTAATCGATGAGAGTCATAATTCTCCTTTATTAGAATATCCTCAATACACAAGGCCTTTAACTTTTAAAGATATGAAAGTGCCAGATATTTTAGTGAGCGGTAATCATGAAGAGATTAAATCGTGGAGAAGAAAAAAAAGTTTCGAAAGAACATTGGAGAGAAGAAGTGACTTAATTTCAAATGAAAACTACAAAAAATCCCCACAAAGTAAGAGAATAATAAAAGAAAATAATCAATTCATGAAATTTAGAATAGGTAATGGATACGATATTCACAGACTAGTAGAGGATAGAGATTTAATTATTGGAGGTGTAAAATTGAATCATCCTGAAAATTTAGGATTGGATGGTCATAGTGATGCTGATGTTTTAAGTCACTCAATAATGGATGCATTATTAGGAGCGCTTTCGTTGGGCGACATAGGAAAGTATTTCCCCCCATCTGATGAAAAATGGAAAAATGCTGATAGCTTGTTTTTGTTGTCAAAAGTAATTGACTTGATAAGACAAGATGGTTGGGAAATAAATAATATTGATAGTGTTCTAGTTGCTGAAAGGCCAAAAATCATGCCACATGTAAAACTAATGAAAAAAAACATTTCTGAAATTTTAAATATTGATGAAAATTTAATTGGCATTAAAGCAACCACTAATGAAAAATTGGGTCCAGAAGGTAGAGAAGAGGGTATAAGTTGCCATTCAGTAGTTCTTCTTGAGAAAAATGAGTTTTAATTTAAATTTGAAAAAAAATTTTCAAAGATTTTGTTTATTATTAATTTGTTCAGTAGTTTTAATTTTTCAATCTGAATTTCCCAATTTAAAAGCTCTTACAATGGATAATTTTCAAAGTGAAATGGTCATAGAGGAATTAAGACTTAAAGTACCTGCTGATGCAAAAGGAGCTTGGCTAAATGCGGAGAAAGAAATATGGGAGCCATGGTTATCTTCTCAAGATGGTTTTTTGGGTAGACAGTTATTTTGGGATAAGGAAAAAGAAGAAGCTTTAATATTAGTAAATTGGAAAAGTAAGAAGTTATGGAAAAGCATACCAATGTCAGAAGTAAATTTAGTTCAACAAAAATTTGAAGATAATGTTAAAGCTGCTCTAAATGTAGGGGATAATCCTTTTGAATTGATTTATGAGGGAGAATTGGATAAACAAAGATGAATTTTGATATCAAGTTTGATTTTCAAAGAAGAGATAGGCTTGGACTCATTGAGGCTATTTGGGGGCAAGATAAGAGCATCGATCAATTAGAAAGATTATGTGGAAATGTATTAAGTAAAAATGAGGTTGTTTTCATTACTAGGATTAATAGTGAAAAGGCTAATTATCTTTTAGATTTATATGATGATGCACGATTCTATGAAAAAGCAAATTGCCTAACAATTGGGAAAAATTTTAATAAAATAATCACCAATAAAAAAGTTGCTATAATTTCAGGCGGCTCTAGCGATTTGGCCATAACACTTGAAGCACAATTAGCGCTTGAAATTTATGGCGTGAATTGTCAATCTTTTATAGATGTTGGAGTAGCGGGACTTCATCGATTGATGAGTCAGTTAGAAGAAATTAATAAATATGATGTATTAATAGTTTGTGCTGGAATGGAAGGAGCTTTGGCTACAGTTGTGGGCGGATTGTTGGCTCAACCGATAATTGCAGTACCTGTCTCAGTAGGATATGGCGTTAGCAAGGATGGAGAAACCGCTTTAAATAGTATGTTATCAAGCTGTTCTCCAGGCATTGCAGTTATGAATATAGATAATGGTTACGGAGCAGCAATGGCGGCTCTCAGAATTATTAAAAGTATTTCTTAAATAATCACTTTTTTTCAATTTCTAATAGGTTTTCTATCCATAAATTTAGTTGTTTTGATAGCATTCCTTCTTCTCTCATTTTGATTGCTTTTATTACGACTTCTGTATTTACCCATTCTGGAAATCTTTTCGGCATTTATTTTTTTATTCAGTATTTTTAATTTGGTACAGATTTTTATAAAAACAAGATCTAAGTAACAAATTTAATCTTTTATGTTTGATTTTGTACCTAATCTGGACAGCTCAGAGGAGGTATGTTCACTTTCTACATTTTTTAATCTTTCAATTAGTTCAGAGAGATCTTTATGTGCTAACTCCCCATTTTGCTCCCATTTTAGAGACCTTGAGTTGTTATCAATTTTTTCTTTCATTGTTAAAATCAAGCACTTAAAATATAAAACGAAAATAGGAGAAATTTGGTTATTGTTTCAAGCCTAAACTTAAAAAAATATGAAGATTTTTAATAAATCAAATATTTTTCTTTTATCCGCCACCAACTATTGAAACAATTTCTAAATTATCACCATCTTTAAGCTTCACTTTTTCCCATTTCATTGAATTTATAATTAAATTATTTAACTCCACTACAATTGTGTTTGGTTTATATCCCATATGGTGAAGAGCTTTAGATAGTAGAGCATTTTCTTGATCAAGTTCTATTTTTTTTTCTTCTCCATTTACCCTAATTTTCATGAGACAATTCTTTTAAAATCATCATAGCGTCTTCTTTAGGATCTTCAGAATTCATTAATTCCGAAACTAAGGCAACTTTTTTAAACCCATTTCTTTTTAAATATGAAATGTTATTTGACTTGATTCCTCCGATAGCAAACCAAGGAATATTTAAATCCTTTGTTAATGTTTTGATATTTTCAATACCTAAAGGTTTTTTATTCTTTTTTGTCGTAGTTTCAAATACTGGCCCTATCCCTATGTAGTCACAACCCTCGTCAAGAGCATTTGAAATATCAATTGCATTATTTGCACTTATACCGATTATTTTTGAATATCCAAATAGCTTTCTTGTGGTTTTTAAGTCTAAATCGTCTTGTCCAAGATGAATCCCATCCGCGTTAGATGCTAGAGCTATATCAAGTCTATCGTTAACTATGAACAAAGAATTATATCTTTTACATAGATTTTTAATCTCAATTGCTTCTTGAAGATGATCTTGATCAGTTCCCGTTTTAAATCTATGCTGAATAATTTTTACTCCCGCAATTAAAATCTCTTCAATTATTTCTAATAAATTGTCCTTTTGATCTGTGATTACATATAAGTCATTTTCTTTTAATATTTTCTCCGACTTCTTAAACTTGCTAAAACTTAATAGGTCAATTTCAACAGTATAAATTTCATATCTAATTTCAGAAGCGATTTTTGAAAGCTCATTATTGTGCAGCCTTGAGAATTCCTCTATGACTCGTAATGCTTCTTGAACTCTTGCTGAATTAGAACTTATAATTTGCTCAGAAGTTTTTCTGTTTAATTGCTCTTGATGAGTCAATCCTTTACAATTGTCTTCGATCTGATTTCTAGATTGTTTATAAACTTCTAAATGATTTTTTCCTAAAATTTGTCTAAAATTTTTAATTTTTTCAACATATTTTTCTTTGCCTAGACCAAATCTAGCCCAATCCTCTAATACTCTTAGTCCTTCTCTTGCTCTATCTAGATTAGCGTCAATAATCTGATAAATTCTTAAATCTTCATGGTCTTTAGTATTGGAATTCAGCATTTGTAATTTATTTTTTGTAGTTTTTAAAAATTTTCAGAGCATTATCTCTATCTATTTTAATTTGATTAGAAAGTTGATCTATATTTTTGAACTTGATTTGTGATCTAAGTTTTTCAACTGGTTCAACAGATAGATTTAAACCATATAGATCGATATCTTTATTTATTAAATGAACTTCAACTGCAGATGGCAATAAAGGATTAATTGTTGGTTGAGAGCCAAGATTCATAACAGATTCAATTTTTTTGTTGGAATTTTCTATGGTTGTCCAAGATGCGTAAACTCCTTCTCCAGGTAAAAATTTTCTGCCATCTATTTCAAGATTTGCGGTAGGCCATCCTATACTTTTTCCAATTCCTTTACCTTTAACTACCTTTCCATTAAAACTATAAGGCCTATTAAGAATTTTGAAAGCGTTGTTCAGATCACTTTTCTCTAATAGATTTCTTATTCTGCTGCTGCTAATTCTACCGTCCTTGTCTTCTAAAATTGGAATAATTTTTAGTTTAATATCCGTATCCTTAATCATATTTTTTATTGTATTTATATCTCCACTTCTTCTGAAACCAAATTTAAAATTAGCACCTACAGAAATGTTTTTTGCTTGTAATTGATTTATCAAAATATCTCTTACGAATCTTTCTGCACTTAATTTGGATAGTTCTATATCAAAAGGAATCAGAACTAATTGTTCAATTCCCAGATCTTCAAGAATAGATAGTTTTTCATTAGGGAGATCAAGCCTAAGACGCATCTCTTTGTAAAGAACTTCTCGGGGATGAGGCCAGAAGCTTGCAATTGTTGGGGTATATTGATTCTCTTCAACTACACTTTTTATTAATTGTCTGTGGCCAGCATGAAGGCCATCAAAACTTCCAATAGCTATTGAGGTAGGACTTTTAACTTCAGATGGCGATATTAAAGAGATCAAAAGATTACGTGCAATTTTATGATTTTGATGGCAAATTTGAATAGATTATAATTTATTCAATCAAATGAATGTCTGACAAAATTGATTTTCAGTCCCTTTCATTTGGAATGCGGCGCATTGGGTGGATACGCTTTTGGGTTCAATCCATTTTAGGTGTTGTTGTTGCAGCTGTTTTGCTTTTTTCAAATGTTGTAAATAATAGCGAAGGACAGCTTGGCTTAGCGCCTGGTCTATCACTTACGACAATATCTTTGATCTTACTACTTTTTAGTCTTTGGCAAGGTTGGTTAATAGTTAGAACAGGTAGAGCAATCGCAAGCAACGCTAGACCTTCAAGAGGACAAACAAGTAAATTAATAAAAAGAGGACTTATAGTTGATTTATTAGGTATTTTGTTTGGATTAATTGGATATCAAGCACTTATGGGGGCTCTATTTATACAGGCATCCTCTCAAACAACTGGTCAATTGATAACTGCGACATCTGATATTCCAATTACTGGACTTGAAATATTATCAGTTCTCAGTAACACACAAGTTATTGCTGCTCATTTTTTTGGGCTTTGCTTTTCTTTATGGCTTTTAAGAAGGATTTATAAATGAATTATTAATTTTAGGTAAGTTTTCTAAATCACCTCTCCAAAATAAATCTGGTTCCACAGGTGTTAGAGATATTTTATTGTCTTGTATTTGAGATACGTCACTGGGCCAGTTCTTTGGGCCATAACCTTTTGATTTAAGATCTAAAACTACCTCACCTGCTAACCAATAATAATCGTCACCCCTTGGATCCTCCCTTTTGGAAAATTGATTTTTATATTTTCTTACTGATAATCTTGTCCAAGATAATTCTTTTATTTTGCTTTTGTCGCAAGGTGGTATATTCAAGTTTAATAGAAGTGAAGCAGGCCAACTATCGTTAATTGCTTGTTCGGCAATATTCATAGCAATTTCTCCAGCAGCTTCAAAATTCTTCCATTTAAAACTAGCAACACTTATTGCCATTGAAGGAACATTTTCTAAAGTGCCCTCCATGGCTGCAGCTACTGTCCCAGAACAAAATATATCTGTCCCTAAATTTGGACCGTGATTTATTCCAGATAGAATTAGATCAGGTTTATTATCCAATAGTTCAGATAGTGCTAATTTAACGCAATCAGCAGGCGTGCCAGAACATCCCCAAGCTTCAATTCCTTCCCCAAACAATTCGTCAGCTTTTTCCACTCTTAAAGGAGATTGTAAAGTTAGACCATGACCAGTAGCTGATCTTTCTTGGTCAGGACATACTACTTTTACTTTATGTCCTCTTTTTTGAGCTGATTTTGCTAATGCTCTTATCCCTGCAGCAAAAACACCATCATCATTGCTAATTAATATATTTAACGGTTTCATTAATCAATGCATTTTATTTATGGACAATATTTAAGTAAGATAAAGTGATACTTATTTTTACTATATCAGTGAGTCAAATTGAATCATTAAGTCAAATTGAGGGAAAACTAAATAATCTTTCTCTTGCAGCAAAAAAAAATATAGATAATCTTAATACCCATGAAGAGCTAGATCAATTAAAAGTTTCTTTGCTAGGAAAAAAAGGTGATTTGTCAGTTATCTTGAAAACAATGGGGCAATTATCTGCTACTGATAGGCCAATTGTTGGCCAGAAGGCAAACTTAATAAAGATAAATTTGCAAGAATTAATAACTGAAAAGAAAAACCAACTAAATAGTGAAGCTTTAGATAAAAAGATTAAAACAGAAAAAATTGATGTAACTATTCCTGCAATTGGAACACCACCAGGAAAAAAACATCCTTTAATATCAACTCAAGATGAAATAATAGATATTTTTTGTGGTTTAGGATACTCAGTAGAAAGTGGTCCTGAAATAGAAACTGATTTTTATAATTTTGAGTCTCTCAACATACCCAAGAATCACCCAGCAAGAGATATGCAGGATACTTTCTACTTAGATGAAAATCAACTTTTGAGGACCCATACTTCACCTGTTCAGATAAGGTACTTAGAGAATAATCCTCCTCCAGTAAGAATAATTGCTCCCGGGAGAGTATATAGGAGAGATGCAGTAGATGCTACTCATTCCCCTGTATTTAATCAGGTTGAGGTTTTATGTATCGATCAAGACATTAATTTTAGTCATTTAAGAGGAACAGTTCTTACATTTTTAAAAGCCTTTTTTGGAGATATTCCTGTAAGATTTAGAGCTAGTTATTTCCCATTTACTGAACCTTCAGCAGAAGTAGACGTCCAGTGGAAAGGTAAATGGTTAGAAGTAATGGGTTGCGGAATGGTTGATCCAAAGGTCTTAGAAAAATTAGGAATTGATTCTGAGAAATGGACTGGTTTTGCAGCAGGATTAGGAGTTGAGAGATTTTGTATGGTTAGACATCAGATCGATGACATCCGAAAATTTTATACAAATGATATTAGATTCTTAGAACAGTTCTAATAGTATTTAATTTTTAAATTAGGATTGTCCAACAAATTAGTTTAAGATAGTCCTAGTTTTAATTTTTTGATTGGTACGTAAAGCAGGACTAATCGTTAATGATGGAAAGGAACTAGCTGTTCAAACTGCAACTTCTGTTCAAAAAAAATTGGAAAAATCTAATTTTGAAGTTGTAAGAGTTAGTAGCTCCGGAGGGATGGTTGGTTTCGCAAATCCTGATCAACATGTACGTCCCTTGGGATATACGAATTGTGTCCCTGAGGGGTTTGACTCATCAATGGAATTCGCAATTGTTCTTGGCGGAGATGGGACTGTACTTTCTGCTGCAAGGCAAACGGCACCTGCTAAAGTTCCAATTCTTACAATAAATACTGGTCATTTAGGATTTCTTGCGGAAGCTTACTTATCTAACCTAGATGAGGCTATAGATAAAATAATTGCTGGAAATTGGGATATTGAAGAAAGAACTTGCTTTATCATTAGCGTAATGAGGAATGATCAGAGGAGATGGGAGTCTCTTTGCCTTAATGAGATGGCTCTTCATAGAGAACCTCTAACAAGTATGTGTCACTTTGAAATTTCTATAGGTCGACATGCTCCTGTGGATATTTCAGCTGATGGAGTAATTTTATCTACTCCAACTGGTTCTACCGCCTATTCTCTAAGTGCTGGAGGACCAGTTATCACACCTGATTGTCCAGTCGTGCAATTAACTCCAATTGCTCCACATTCATTGGCATCTAGGGCATTGGTTTTTAATGATTCAGAGCCAGTAACTGTTTTTCCTGCAACTCCTGAAAGATTAGTAATGGTTGTTGATGGCAATGCTGGTTGTTATGTTTGGCCTGAAGATAGGGTTTTAATAAGAAAAAGTAAACACTCAGTAAAATTTATTAGACTTGAAGATCACGAATTTTTCCAAGTTTTAAGAAATAAACTTGGTTGGGGTTTACCCCATGTGGCTAAACCTGAAAAATAACAATTATTTGAATTTATTTTTTCCCTGTTAATAGAAAAACAGGATTATTTGGTTCTAGTCTCATTCCCTCCGCAATACTTAAGCTTTTATAGGTCTGAATTAAATTTAAATTTGTTTTGAAATTTTTATCTTCTAATTCCTCTTTCAATTCTTTAATAGTTTGAATATTTATTATTGGGATAACGATAATGTCTCCAATATCCATATCTTGTGCAATTTTATTAATAATCTGGAGTTTAGTTTTTTTATCACATCCTCCAATTATTAATCTATTAGGGTTTTCAAAAGAACTTAAATTTCTCGCATTCAAGGTGTGATTTATGTCTTCCTCAAAAATAAATTTTGGGTTGACGTCAAGCCTTTTTGAGTTTTCTAGTATTAATTCTTTTGAGCCAATCCTTTTATCGAAACAAAACAAATCCAAATTAGGCCTTAGCTTTAATGCCTCTAAACCAATTGATCCACAACCTGCTCCTATATCCCAAATGACACCATTTCTTGGGAGCTCTAAAGCAGCTAATATTTGAATGCGAACTTCTCTCTTAGTTAATAAATTTGGTCTATCATCAAAAGTCTTAAAAACATTGTCATTGATTCCGAATAGAGGAAGATTGTTGTTCGAATAATTTTCCTTTTTTTTTGAAAGAATAGCAATATTCAAATTTGATATATCTGAGGGCAATGACTCTTTAAGATTTAATTTCCTGATTTTTTCATTTTCGAAGCCTATTTCTTCACAGAGCCAAAAATCATAGATGTCAATCAGATCAAGTTCTGATAAATTTTTTTTGATTATTTCTAGACTTTTGTTATTTGAATCTGTAATGACAGCCAAATTTGACGGTCTTGCTTTAAGAGCTTCAATTAACTTAGTCGAATCTCTTCCGTGAATACTCACATTAACAGTATCTTGCCATGGGAACTTTAACTTACTAAATGCTAATTGAATGCAAGTATTTGCAGGGTAGAAACTTAATTCATCTTTTGAAAAATTTTCTAGTAGTATTCTCCCAATTCCAAACCAGAGAGGATCTCCTCTTGAAATTAAAATAACATCAGTTTTTTGTGATCTAAGCCAGTTAACAAGTTCCTGATTACTGTTGCTCGAAAAAAATAATTTATTTTTTTCTAAACCATTTTCGCTCCATGATTTTATTTTTTCAAAATATGAATTTGGAACTGCAATATTTTCTGTTTCTAAAAATAGATTTTGTAATTTGAAAGATAGATCCTCAAATTTATAAGAATTAATTCCTACTACATGAATTTTTCTTTTTTTTTCAGTCATGAATATTTAATTAAAAGAAACTTATTTATTTGAATGTTTTATTAAATTATCTTATGATTATTCGAACTTCCATAATAAATCAATTGTCTGAAAGAAGAAAGAGATTACATGATTTATTATTAACTCTAATAAACAAAGATAGTGAATTAGAGTTAATTGAAGAAGATTCTAGCGATTTAACATCTAGCTATTCCGAAAAAGACACTTTGAATTTATCTCGAGTTATAGAAAAAAATCGTAAAATAATCAAAAGATATCAAGCTATTGTAAGAACAGCTGTTACTCTTGATGCCCTAATGGATTCTGAAAATGAAGAAAATTACAAAATCAAATAAAAATATTTTTTTAAAAAAAATATTACCTTTACTTTTACTACTATCCTTTATTTTTAACCCATTAAAAGTATCCGCAGAAGTTACAGAAACAGAAATAAATGGGGAATTTATGAATGCCAGCAGTGAGTTTTTAAGAGATTTGGACTTTGAAACTTGGCAATTAGTTGCCTATAAATCACCTCTTTTTGAAGATAAATTGATCTTGAGAGTAATAGGATATCCAGGAAACCTTAGGATTGATCATCCCACTGACTTGAGGGTTGAATCAGGGAGAAAACAGTGGCTTTTAGATGATAAAACATTACTTAATGTTGAATTGGCAAATGATCGAAGACAAGCTGCAGCAGAATTCGATCTTGATGAATTGATTAAAAATTTAGATAAAAATAGACCATTAAGATTATCTTTGTCGGGAGTTTTTTCTGAGTTACCTGTTCCTCCTTTTGTTGTTAAAGAATGGAGATCATTAAACTGAATTTGACTTTTGGAGATGACTGAAAAAAATGTAAGCCATATAAAATGGATGAAAAGAGCAATCTTTTTGGCTTCTTTAGGAAAAAATACAACGAGTCCTAACCCTAGGGTGGGAGCAGTGATAATTGATAAGAATGGAAAGCTTATTGCAGAAGGATTTCATTACAAGGCTGGCATGCCCCATGCTGAAGCGATGGCTTTTAATAATTTAAAAAAAGATCCCAAAGGTGGATCAATTTATGTAAATCTTGAACCTTGCTGTCACCAAGGTAGAACACCGCCATGTGTAGATAAAGTGATATCCTCGGGGATAAAAAAGGCTTATATATCTATTGAAGACCCTGATGCAAGAGTCGCTGGTAAAGGTATTAAACTGTTAGAAGAAGCTGGAATACAAGTTCATTTAGGATTATGTAAAAAGGAATCCTTAGATTTAAATAACGCTTTCATTCATAGGAATATTACTAACAAGGCATTTGGAGTTTTTAAATGGGCAATGAGTATTGATGGGAGAATAGCTTTAAAAAATGGAAAAAGTAAATGGATTACTAATGAAGAATCAAGAGCATTAGTACACTCTTTTAGATCAGAATTTGATGCAATAATCATTGGCGGAAACACATTAAGAAGAGATAATCCCCTTTTGACTACAAGAGGTTTAAAAAATCCTGAGCCTTTGCGAGTTGTGTTTACAAAAAGTTTAGACCTGCCAACAAAATCTAATCTTTGGGATTGTAATAAAGCAAAAACATTAGTTATTTATGATTCTTCAACTGCAAATGAAAGCTACCTTAATAGGATTCCAAAATCTGTTGAAATTGAAAAGGTATCATCAGATAATCCAGAGTTAATTTCAAAAATACTTGCTAAAAGGGGATGTAATAAAGTTTTGTGGGAATGTGGTCCTCGATTGGCTACTGCCGCAATTAAATCTAATTGTATTCAAGAAATTATAACTTTTATTGCTCCAAAAATTTTAGGAGGAGAAAATAGTATGAATCCCCTTGGGGATTTTGAGTTTGGAGAAATGCATGAAATTATTAAATTAAGCGAATCTCAGCATAGTTTGATTGGTGATGATATATGCGTTAAGGGTTCATTGAAAAATTAATTTTTAAGAAATTTTATATGGGTTAAAGTACCGTACGGTTCTCACCCAAAAAAAACAATACAGATACGAAACCCCTTCGTTTAGTTTATAATAAGTTCAAATTTGACCACAATTATGCCAATAAGACAAGACGATAATCAACCTAATAGAAGATTTGGAATTGTAAATATCATTTTGATAGGGGTTGGAGCATTACTCCTATTTAGTAGCCTCTTCCCTAGTCAAAATATGCAAATTCCTAGGGTTCCTTATTCTTTATTTATTGATCAGGTTAATGATGGGGAAGTTAAGCGTGCTTACATCACACAAGAACAAATTAGATATGAATTAAATGGAGCTGAAGAAGGAGCTCCTTCAGTATTGGCTACTACTCCAATATTTGATATGGACCTTCCACAAAGATTAGAGAGTAAAGGGGTTGAATTCGCTGCTGCGCCTCCTAAAAAACCTAATTTCTTCTCAACAATTTTAAGTTGGGTTGTTCCTCCTTTGATTTTTATCCTTGTCTTACAATTCTTTGCTAGAAGAAGTATGGGTGGTGGTGGAGCTCAAGGAGCTCTAAGTTTTACTAAAAGTAAAGCTAAAGTTTATGTGCCAGATGATGAATCAAAAGTAACATTTGCAGATGTAGCTGGAGTTGATGAAGCTAAGGATGAATTAACAGAAATAGTTGATTTTTTAAAAAAACCTGAAAGATATACTGATATTGGAGCGCGAATACCTAAGGGTGTACTCCTTGTAGGACCTCCAGGAACAGGAAAAACTCTTCTCTCAAAGGCTGTAGCTGGTGAGGCAGAAGTCCCTTTCTTCATTATTTCAGGTTCTGAATTTGTTGAGCTTTTTGTAGGTGCAGGTGCGGCAAGAGTTAGGGATTTGTTTGAACAAGCAAAGAAAAAAGCTCCTTGCATTATTTTTATTGATGAATTAGATGCTATAGGTAAAAGTCGTTCTGGGTCTATGGGAGTAGTTGGCGGAAATGACGAAAGAGAACAAACTCTAAATCAGTTGCTAACTGAAATGGATGGTTTCGCTTCAGCTGATAAGCCTGTTATAGTTCTTGCTGCTACTAACCAACCGGAAGTCCTAGATGCCGCGTTATTAAGGCCTGGAAGATTCGATAGGCAAGTTTTAGTCGATAGACCTGATTTGTCAGGAAGAAAAACAATTCTAGAAATTTACACAAAAAAAGTTAAATTAGCAGACTCTATAGATTTAGATTCCATAGCACAAGCAACAAGCGGTTTTGCAGGTGCCGATTTAGCAAACATGGTTAATGAAGCTGCTTTACTTGCAGCCAGAGCCAAAAGAAAAAGTGTAGAGCAACAAGATTTAAGTGAGGCTATTGAGAGAGTTGTTGCTGGTTTGGAAAAGAAGAGTCGTGTTTTGCAAGATGATGAAAAGAAAGTCGTTGCCTACCATGAAGTTGGTCATGCAATAGTTGGCCATCTTATGCCTGGAGGTTCAAAAGTTGCAAAAATCTCAATCGTTCCTAGAGGAATGAGTGCCTTGGGTTACACTCTTCAACTTCCTACAGAAGAAAGATTTTTAAATTCTAAAGAAGAATTAAAAGGTCAAATAGCCACACTTCTTGGCGGTAGGTCTGCTGAGGAAGTCGTATTTGGAAAAATAACAACTGGAGCTTCAAATGATCTTCAAAGAGCAACTGATATAGCAGAACAAATGGTCGGTACATTCGGAATGAGTGATATTCTTGGTCCCCTTGCTTATGACAAACAAGGTGGAGGTCAGTTTTTAGGAAATGGAAACAACCCAAGAAGATCTGTTAGTGATGCTACTGCTCAAGCAATAGATAAAGAGGTTAGAGATTTAGTTGATGATGCACACGAAACAGCACTTAATATTTTGAGGAATAATTTACCTCTTCTTGAATCGATTTCTCAAAAAATTCTCCAAGAAGAAGTTATAGAGGGTGAGGATCTTAAAACCCTCTTGGCAGAGAGTAAGATGCCAGCATAGTAGAATTTGGGTTTTAGTATAAAGTTAGATGTTAAATCCGATCAAGCTTGCAAGTAAAAATTTCTTATCAAGCTTGGATACTTCACTTGAAGAATTTCTTCATATTTTAGAGTTAGCCAAAAATTTTAAAAATAAAGATCTAAGTATAAAACTCCAAGAAAAAGTTTTAGGGTTAATTTTTGATAAGTCATCAACTCGCACCAGAGTTAGCTTCCAAGTGGCAATGTCAAGACTTGGTGGCACCACAGTTGACCTAAATCCTACTACTTCACAAATTGGGAGGGGAGAGCCAATCAGAGATACAGCAAGAGTGCTAAGTAGATACTGCGATGTTCTTGCGATAAGAACGTTTAAACAAACTGATTTGGAAGAGTACGCAAAATGGTCCTCTAAACCAATTATTAATGCTCTTACTGATTTAGAACATCCATGTCAGGCACTAGCTGATTTTATGACAATTAAAGAGGAATTTCTTGATTTTAACGATGTAGTTTTGACATTTATTGGAGACGGTAATAACGTCGCAAATTCTCTTATTTTATGTGGCGCGTTATTAGGAGTAGAAGTTAGGATTGCATGCCCTAAAGGTTATGAACCTAACTCGTTGTTAATTGATAAAGCATATGAAATATATGAAAATAAGAATTTGTTGAAAATCACTAATGAACCCAACACCGCTGTTTTAGGAGCAAATGTTCTTTATACAGATGTTTGGTCATCTATGGGTGAAGAAAATCAAAAAGATGAGAAAGAAAAAGTTTTTAATGGTTTTACTATTGACAGAGATTTAGTTAGTAAGGCCGATAAAGATGCAATTATTCTTCATTGCCTTCCTGCCTATAGATCCAAAGAGATAACTGATGAAATATTTGAAAGTCACAAAAGTAGAATTTTTGATCAAGCGGAAAATAGATTACATGCTCAACAAGCTCTTTTATCTTGCATTCTCCAATAGAAATACTTGCGAACTAATTAAAAAAAAGGTACAAATGTATTAGAGTACATATGTTTTATGGATGCTTCTTCAGGCGACCAGCTGACCCAAGCTCAGGATGAGCTTTATGAATGGATAAAGGAATATATGAAAAACTTTCAACATAGTCCATCCATCAGACAAATGATGCAAGCTATGGGATTAAAATCTCCTGCTCCAATTCAAAGTCGTTTAAAACATTTGCAAGAAAAGGGCTACATCTCTTGGCAAGAAGGTAAAGCAAGAACAATGCAAATTGTTGATGAAATTATAGAAGGTGTACCAATTATGGGTTCAGTCGCAGCTGGAGGTTTAATTGAAACTTATTCTGATGTTCAAGAGAATTTAGATATTTCTGATGTTTTAAAAAAGAAAAATGTTTTTGCTCTTACAGTTAATGGTGATTCTATGATAGATGCATGTATTGCAGATGGAGATATGGTTTTGATGGAGCCAATTAAAGATTCATACTCTCTTAGAAACGGAATGATTGTTAGTGCATTGGTTCCAGGTTTAGGAACAACTTTAAAATATTTTGTTAAGAGAGGAGGAAAAATATTTCTTGAGGCAGCAAATCCAGCATATGAACCAATTGAGTTGAATTTAGATGAAGTTATTTTTCAAGGAAAATTACTTGCTGTTTGGAGAAAAATATAATTCGTAATTTTTAATATTCTTAAGATAAAAAAATCAGATGCGAACTGAAATAATAATAAGACTTTTAACCTTTTTGATATATTACTTAGGAAGTAATAGAATATTTTATTGTAAAAATTTTAATTAGATAATATTCAATTTCTATTTTGATTTTATCTCAAAGCTTTATTTATTTTGATTGGTAAAAGTTTTCCTAATTTTCGAAATTTAAAAATTTTTGTTTTTAAAAACATTAGAAAATTTTGGAGTAAGGTTGATTATCAATTAGTACCACCCCACGAATTCGTTGAAGAAAGTTCTATTGATAGACTTAGAAAAAAATATTTTGTTGGATTTCTTAAGACAAGAAAATTAGGCAATCTCATACCGATATTTTGGTACTCAGCAACCTTAATTTTTTCTCCAATCTCATTATTAATATATTTGAGTATTAGTCCATTTTTTCCATTAAAAATCGTAAAAATTGATTTATCTCAAATTGGTTCTTTATTATGGCTAGCATCAATTGCAGCTCAAAAAAAAAATAAATTTTGTAATTTCAATTTTGTAGTATGTTTGCCAAGAATTTTTCAATACCAAAATCAACATATTTTTGATTATCTATCAGAAGAAACTTTTCAAAAATTTGTTTTTGTTAAAGATTTTTGTTTGAGATTTTTTTACTCTTCTTTATCTTGGTTCGAATTTTGCTCAATAGATACAAAAGAATTTGAATTTTTTAAAGAGAATCATTTTTCTGAATTTTCTAAAGAGATTTCAAACTCTATCTCATTTGACATAGAAAAAAAATTAGAAGATATTGAGCTTGATAAAGCTAGGTTAAACTTTAAAAGTAAGATAAAAAAAAATGGCTTAGTAACCCTTAATTTAAGGAATTCATCATTTTATAAAGAAGAAAGGAAGTCCCTTAGAAATGTTAGTGGAGTGGATTACTTTGATGTGTGTGTTTATCTATTTCAAAGAGACTATTCCATCGCATTTACCCATTCACCTGGAAGTGAACTTCTTAAAAAGCTAGATGCCTTATCTATAACTTATAGAATTTTTGATTCACGAGATAAGGTTGGTCAATTTGAAAATTTATTGTCTCTAATATCTTGTAAATATTTTATTGGCAGCTCGACGGGTGCAAGTGTTATTCCCTTAATGAGAAATATTCCTGTTTTATTTACTAATTCTCACATTCCATTTTGGATGCCTCTAAAAGCAAATGATGTGGTTATTTGGAAGAAGTATTTTTCATCTTCTGGGGATCAAATTTCCTTTCAGGAATTTGTAAATTTAGGATTAGATATACCTTCTAGATTTTCATCTCTTTTTAAAAAAAAGGAAATAAAACTTGTATCTAATAGTTCAGAAGATCTTTTAATAGCGTTGAAATTATTTCTAGAGTTGCAGGATCCCTCTGTTAATCGTAATCAAATATTGAAAAAATATTCGGCAAAATCAATAAAGGATTATAATTTCTTTCAAAGTTATAGATGGACATTTAATTCGGAAGCTGTATTTTTAAAATCAAATATAAAAATTGATTTATAATTCTGGGAATTGATATTCTTTCCCAGGCACGGTATTATCTTGCCCTCCCTCTTTTAATTCTTCAGAAATAATCATTGTTTGTCGAATGCAATCATCAATATCAATTCCATATAGATATGATCCAGCTCTGCCGATTGAATAAACCCCTTCAGGCATTGCTTCATAATATTTCATTGCTTTTTTTTGTTCTTCTTTAAATGGTACAGGATATTCATATCCTCCATTTAATGCTGGTATTTCCATCCCAACCAAGGTTGTGTTTGATTTATGGTGAGTAAATTTTTTGTATTCAACAAGTCTAGTGAAAGGCTCAGCATTTGCGTAGTAAAGGAAATATACATTCTCGGGAAAAATATATTCTGAAGGGAAAACCATAAGTTTTAGCTCTCTGCCAATGTATTTTAAAGGTCCAAAAATTTCATTTAAAAATATATCTGGTGCAATACTAGAAATGATAAGGTCAAAATAATATTCTTCACCTTCTATAAGTACTTTCTTCTTATTTATATCTACGATTTGACAAGTTGTATTTAAAAGAACTTTTGTATTTTTTGTAGCAAAAGGGAAGTATTTATCATATCCATCTTTAGCATAGGGATATCCAGAAATTGCTGAGTCCCATGCTGCTCTTGGGCCATCTTTTAAAGCAACTCCTTTGGGAGACCAATTGAAGGTATCAATTGATTTGTTATCTTCAACTAACCACATTTTCTTATTATATTTATCAATCATTTTTGAATATAAAGTTTGACCTACACTTGCGATCCAATATTCTTCAAGATTTCTTGCAAATTTTACCCCTTTATATTGCGATTCTTTGATTGATTTAAGTTCTGAGTCGATTATTTCGTAATCGGGCATTTCTCTTACATCTTGCATATTTATTGGATATGCATAGAAAGCGTTATCTCTCTCAACATATGTTAAGAATTCATGTTCAGGACATTTTCTAATTGGAATAATTTTATCTATATAATCAAAAACTTCTTGATAAGGCGTTAAAAAATGACGTGGGCCAAATGTATAAGGATGACCTCCATACCATCTGGTCTTATTACCTGCCCCAAGATAATTTGCTTTTTCTATTAAAGTGACATCCCAGTTCCCTATTAGTTCTAGTTGATGAGCAGCTGAGCAGCCTGCAAACCCGCCACCTATAATTAATGCTTTTTTATTCATAATCTCTTATCTCTTTTATGTAATATTCTAATTCTTCACGTGTTTTTCGTATTGGGAATTTAAATTTATTACATTTTGCATTATCTATAATAAAAGGTTGATGATTTAAAGGTTCTTCAATCCACTTGATAGAAGATAAAGATTTTGTTTTTTGTTTGACAAAATCTACTAATTCTTCTAGAAGCAAAGATTGATTTGATGCGATTAAAAAAGCCCCAGATTCTATATTATTTTGTAGGACATGATTTATACACCTGTAAATTGAATAATCAGATGTAATGTTATTAAACTTTGATTTAGGTGAATGTATTTCTATGGGAATATTTTTTTTTAATTTATGAATTAATGTTGAAATAAAATTTCCTGAAGCTTGGAATGATCCCTTCCCAATTATTCCTGGAGCTCTAAAATGATAAACTCTCATAAATGCTTTGAGATTACTATCGATAATTTCTTCTGATAATAATTTTGAATATCCATAATTATCTTTTGCATCCAATGGACTATCTTCTGTAAGCTGACTTGTATTGGGTTTCCCATAGACACTTACTGAAGATATATTTATGAAATACTTTACTTTGCATTTCAAAGCTATATTGCATAATTTTGATGTATTAACAATGTTTGACTCTAGGATTAATTTATTATCACAGTTCTTTGGAGTTGCAGAAGCCGTATTTATAATTAAATCAAATTCTTCATTACCTTTTAGAATTTCATAATAGGACTTTTGCCTATTATAAAAATGTAATAAGTATGGTTTTTTAATATAAAAATCTTTTAAATTACCACCTAAGAAACCATTTGATCCTGTTAATAAAACTTTCATTTTAAAATAATTTCAGGTTAAAAATCTTTAATAATTTGAATAATTTCTTCACTGTTTTTAAGATAATCAAACGCTTTCATTAAAATTTTAAAACTATCTTCAGATCCTTGTTTATCTTCTTTTAAATAACCATTTAAAATTATAAGAAACCATTTTAATCTATAGATAGGTAAGATTATCCTAAATCTATCAATTGCATTTTTGAATATTTTAAGAGTTGAAATTTTTTCTAACACTATATTGAAATCATCTTTGTTAATAATCTGATCAGGATTAATCAATAGGTCGCAAATTGTTTTTGCGGGATCATCTAAACCAGCATATTCATAATCAAATGTATAAATCTTTTGATTATTTATAAATGAATTGTGTACTCCTATATCTGATTGAGAAAAAATTATTTCTGAAATTTTAATTTTATTAAAGTAATTATCATTTAATCTTAGTTGTTCTTCATATGAATTCAGCCATGGGAAAATTTCATGTGATATAAATTTACAAGCTTCTTTTGTTTGAGCTTGTGAAGTTAGTTTTTCTAAAATAAAATTTGCTTTTTTTTTAACTATTCCTAGATGTTCAAATATACTAAAACCAGCTTCAGAAGCATTCATCATTTTATTCTTATCAATAGGAAGAATATAATTTTGCTGATTTTCTATATATTTTGCTAGATCAAACTTAAATTTATTATTTGGGATTGGTTTATTTGCTTTCAGTTCTTCAATAATCAAATACTTGTAAAAATTATTAAAGTAAAATAATTTAGGACAGAATTCGAAATGGTTTTTATTTAAAATATAAAGACTTTCTTTTTCTCTATGGTATCTAATTTTATCTTCTGATTTATAAAGTTTAAGAATGGAAATTTTATTTTTATATTTTATTTTATAAAGCCTTCCATTTAAAGATTTATGAATTTCCTTGATAAGGGTTATTTTTTCTCCTGTATCTTCTAAATGTTTTTTGATAATTAAATCGATATTAGACATAGTTACTTAAAACAATCATAAATATATGTCCAATTAGAAATTTTATCTAAATTGTAATTTTCATATTTGTTAAAAGGATCATACAAGATTCCTTTAATTCGCGAAGGCAATTTTTCGATAATAAGAGGTAAATCATCAAAGTAATAGTCACATTTTAGAGAATTAATTCTTGCGATTTTTTCTTCTATTGTGGCCTCAAAAAAAATATTATTTTTTGGGAAAATTTTTCTTTTATTAATCTTTAAGAATTCTTCGATCCACTTTTCAGCAGCTTCCCTTAGGTTTATTCTTTCTCCAATATAAGGATATTTTGTTTTATGACTTACTATAAAGAGATCTTCATTTTTTGCAAACTTTAATAATTCACTTAAACCAGTTAATAAATGTTTTGTAGGCTTTGACTTATAAATTTCTCTACCATAAACTAAGCCTTGTATTTCGGTAAAAGCATCCTCTTTATTATTTTTTTTCAAATATTCCTTTACACTATTTTTATCTTTACTAATTGATGGCGGGATTAAACCCTTGCTAAGGGCTATTTCATAAAAAACTCCATAATAGTTTATTAAGGTGTTATCAAAATCAAATCCTACTCTCATTATTAAAATATTATTTCTTGCAAGATTGAATTAGAGTCAAGTCCAATTTCTTTTCTTATATATTTTTGATTCCCAAGATTATGAATAAATTTATCTGGAGCTGCCATTCTTTTAATCTCAGGAGTCTTAATTTTATTATCTATTTTCCACTCAATTATTGAACTTCCCAAACCTCCTATTATTGAGTGTTCTTCAAGAATTATCCATTTCTTAAATTTTCTTTTGTTAATTTGATTTAAAAAATTTGTATCTAATGGCTTGACTGAACCCATACTTACTACAGATACCTTTTCTCTATCAATATTTTTGTTATTAGCAGCCTCTAAAGCTTCATTTAAAATTGGGCCAATTCCAAGAATAATTATGTCATTCCCATCCTTAAGTATATTCGCTTTCCCTATCTCAATCTTGCTAGATTCTTTAGTAAGAATTGGTTCCCCTTTTTTTCCTATTCTCATATATGTTGGGAATTCACTTTGAAGAGATTGATGTAAAAATGCTTTTAATTCGCTACTGTCGCATGGAGCAAGAACTCTTATATCAGGAATAGATCTAATAACTGAGACATCATCTAAGGAATGATGAGTTGCCCCTAATTCTGCATATGATAGCCCAGAACCAGTTCCGATAATTATTACTGGAACTTTGTGATAAGCGGCACCTATTTTTATTTGTTCTAAGCATCTAATAGTGGTAAATGGGGTGATTGTATAAATTATTGGTCTCAAACCGCAAAGTGCCATACCAGAGGCAACACTCATCATATTACTTTCAGCGATTCCACAATTAAAAAATCTTGAATTTGCAATTAATTTAAAGTCATCAAACATTCTATTGCCTATATCCCCAGAAAGTAAAACTACATCTTTCCTCATTTCAGCGATGTTTGTTATTTCTTTTGCGAATGCAGTTCTCATTTGATATTGTCTAATTCTTGAAGAGCATTTTCTAATTCTGTATTGTTTGGAACTCTATAATGCCAATTATTATCATCTTCCATAAAACTTACTCCTTTTCCTTTTATAGTATTTGCAATTATTGCTTTTGGCTTTGATTTAATCTTTCTAGCTTCTATAAAAGCATCATTTATTTGAGAAAAATCATGGCCATCAATTTCTTGTGTATGCCATCCAAACGAAGACCATTTTTCTCTTAATGGATCTAAAGCTAAAATATCTTTACTTCTTCCAGTCGCTTGCCATTTATTAAAATCAATTATTACTATTAAGTTTTCAACTTTTTGACTTGCAGCCATCATTGCAGCTTCCCAAATACTTCCTTCATTGCATTCCCCATCACTGAGCATTGCATAACATCTGAAATTAAGTTTTAGAATCCTTGACGCTAATGCCATTCCTAAAGCCATAGGCAAACCATGCCCAAGTGATCCTGTAGCAGCTTCAATCCCAGGAACAAGACCAGGTTTAGGAGGATGTTCATGAAATAAACTTCCAGCCTTGCCAAAGTTATTAAGATCAGTAACTGGGAAAAAATTCTTTTCTGCTAAAACTTGAAATATCGCTGGAGCTCCATGTCCTTTGCTAAGAACAAATCTATCTCGATTTATATGTTTTGGGTCAGAGGGATTTATAAATAATTCACTCCAATATAAATAGGTTAATAAATCAATGCAAGATAAGCAAGAACCTAAATGTGGAATTTTTGCTCTATGAGAGGTAGTAATTATTTTTTTCCTTAATTTGGTAGCAATTTTTTGTAATTCTTTTTCATTATATTTTTCTTTAAATGATTTTTTTAAATTTTTCATTAATCTATGCATATATTTTTTAAATCTTTTTTTTTTTTCCTCAAGACTTGTGAGAATAATTCCAAGAAATATTTTTCAAAACTTCTAGGTTTTCTTGAATCCATTCCATGGTTATTTTTAATCCTGAATCTAAGTCTACCTTATCCTCCCAATTGAAGGCATCTCTTATTTTTGAACTTTCAAGTAAATAATTTTGATCTTTGCCAAGACGATCTTGCGTATTATTTACAAGAGAATTAGGATTTTTACCTGCAATATCGAAAATTTTTTCTACTAAATTTTTAATACTAATCTTTTTCTTTGTTGATAAATGCCATGATGTTCCAGGCTCAGCATTTAATGCTAACTTAAGTGTCGCTTCTGTTACATCTTTAATAAATATAAAAGATCTTTCCGATAAACCTCCTCCATGAAGATTCATTTTTTTATGACATTTAGCACTTAATATTGTTCTTGGAATGATTCTATAAAGTTGTTGGCCTGGACCATATACATTTGCCGCACGAGTAAAAATAACTGGAAAGCTATATGCCTTAAAAAAACTCATTAAATGTAAATCACATGCAGCCCGACTAACTGCATAAGGCGTACTTGGAGAAAAATTAAAGTTTTCCTTTATCCATCCACTTCCTGTATCTCCATAAACCTCTGGAGTTGTAACGTGGACATATTTTTTAAGAAACTTTAATTTACGTAATTCATCATGCAATGCAACTTGCGAAATCACATTAGTTTTATACCAATCAATAGGATTGTCCCAGCTTTCGGCAACCATACCTTGAGAAGCAAAATTTACAATATGAGTAGGTTCAAATTCTTCGATAAGTTTAAGAAGTTCATTTAGATCTTCATTTAAATTTATTTTATTAAATTGAAAATTATTTAAATATTTTTTATTCCACTTATAAGGTAAGAAAACGTCTTTAGGTTCTAAAGATCTACTTACTCCTAATACTTTTATATCTAAATCTATTAAATCAGAAACAAAATGTGATCCACTAAAACTATTACTACCTATAACTAGAAATTTTTCATTCACAATATCATTTTA
Organism: Prochlorococcus marinus str. AS9601; assembly: GCF_000015645.1. Lineage (NCBI taxonomy): Bacteria > Bacillati > Cyanobacteriota > Cyanophyceae > Synechococcales > Prochlorococcaceae > Prochlorococcus > Prochlorococcus marinus. The sequence continues at coordinate 1,237,845 of NC_008816.1, read as the reverse complement.
TTTGGCTTTATTTATTATCTCATTTTTTATGAGACAATTCAATAATTATTCTTCCTGCAGTATCTCCACTTTTTATTGAATCTATTGCTTTATTTATATTTTCAAGATCAAATCTTTGTGTAATTATTTTTTTTGGATCAACTTTATTTTTTATGAAATGATTAATATACCTTGGGATGTCAGAATCAGGATTAGATTCTCCACCATGAGAACCAACTATGGTTTTACCAAAGTGTAAAGGTAGAGAAAATATATTTATATTATTTCCAATTTTTGGAACCCCAACTAAAACAATTATTCCAAACTTATCTACTAATGAATAACCAAGTTCAATAATTGATGGGATACCTGTATTATCAATAAATACATTAAGAGGTTTATTTTTTAAAATCGAATTAATTTTATTCTCAACATCTCCTGACTTTCCATTGATAATATGAGTTGCGCCGATCTCTCTCGCTAGATTCAATCTATTATCAAAAATATCAACAGCAATTATTGGCCATGCTGAAACGGCTTTTGCAGCCTCGATCACACTTAAACCAATTCCTCCAGCCCCATAAATAACGATTGATTCACCAATTTTTAATTTTGCATTATTTTCTACAACACCAAAACCAGTAGTAACTGCACACCCAAGTAGCGAACCAATTTCTGGGTCTAAATCTTTATTTATTGAAGTGCATCTATTTTCACTGATTATCCCATATTCATTAAAAGTTGTTACCCAACCAGCATTTAAGTCTCTTCCTTGGAATTTATATTTTGGAGGATCAGATTGGATGCCTGATCCAGGTCTCCAATGCATCACAACCTTATCATTTACTTTTACAGTTTTAACTCCAGGTCCTATAGCTTTAACTATTCCGCAGCCTTCATGACCCAGTAAATGTGGAATATATTTATCTTCCCCCTTTGCCCCTGAAATCTCTCCAAGTTGAGAACCGCAAATCCCACTTACTAAAACTTTCACAAGTACCTGTCCGTAATCTAATTGTTTAGGAAATTGAATATCATCTACAATTAGAGGGGAATTCTGCTTAACTAGAATTGCTGCCTTTGCATTTTTTATGTCTAAGAAAGTCATATATCAAAATTCAAAATTTATGGTAAGTTTTTAAAATAATAACTTTGAAAGATTCAATTTTAATTTATTATATTTTATTAATGCTTATAAATTACTTTTTTTATTTTTAAGGTAATCTAAGAAAATATTTTTTTATTTAAATTAAAAAGGTTTTTCCTAACTCATATTAAGTTTCAAAGATTAAAAAAGAGATTAATGAAGAATTTCAAAAATTTTAAATTGAAGAGATTTATCTATAAATTAGTAATAAATTTAGTTCTCTCAAATGAAAAAATTAAAAAAAGGGTTCTTGCTATATCTTCTAAAGTATATGCTGATATAGAAAATTTTAATTATGATCCTGAATCAAATGGAGAATATTGGTTATTAAAAAATTTATCAACTAATTACAGTGAAACAATATTGGATATAGGAGCAAATATAGGAGAATATTCGCTCAAATGCTATAAATATTTTCCGAAATCAAAAATCTATGCAATTGAGGCTTCACCAAAAACTTACAAAAAATTAATAAAAAATACATCAAATGTTTTAAATATTTTCACTATTAATAAAGCCTTATCAGATTCTTCCGAAAAAAAATATTTTTACGAAAGAAGTGATTTTTCTGGTAGAAATACATTTGAGGGCAAAAATACAGGATTAACATATAAAAATAAAATAATTATTGAACTTATAAAAGGGGATTATTTTCTTTCAGAAGAGGGAATTGAAGAGAATATAAAAATAATGAAAGTTGATGTTGAAGGCTATGAACTGAAAGTTTTAAAGGGATTTGAAAACTCTTTGAAAAATTTTAAAATTGATATCATTCAGTTTGAAAGATCAACTGCTGCTTGTACACCAAGTATTTTTGAATTTTATGATTTTTTAAGTCCCTATGGATATTACATTGGAAAACTATATCCAAAATATATAGAAATATATAAAAACTATAAATATACTTTAGAAGAATATATTGGATGTAATTGGATAGCTGTAAATAAAAATTCTGAAAGCTTTAAATCTCTTAATCAAAAAATTAAATTTATAGATGAACCGCCAAGACGAATTGGCTAATTATGCCTAAATCAAATATCTGTTATTTATAAAAAGTGTTATATTTTATTTATGGTTTTTGTATTTAAACTAAGTGTTTATTAAGTTTATTAATATGAATTTAGATCTTTTTAAAAAGGTAGTATTGAGATTTATTTGTAATTAAATGAAGATTCATAAGACCATAAAAGATAATATTATATTAATTAAAAAAACTTTATCTATTTTAAGTAAAAGGAGGAAGATTGAATTATTACTTCTTTTATTAATAGCTCCCATAACAAGTTTTTTTGATTCTCTTTCTTTATTAATTATCGGACCATTTTTAAGTGTAATTTCAGGGAGTGATAATATAAACATATTATTGTTAAATAAATTTGTTTATAAATTAATTGATTTATTTGGATTTTCTTCTTTAATTACAATATCTATTTTATTTATTCTTTCAGTAGTAGTTGCAAATATTTTTAGAATTGTTCAACTATATACGAGCAATATATTCTCAGCTTCTATTGAAAGTGAAATTAGTACAAAAACATTTGGAAGTATCATAACTAATGATTATCAAAATTTTATAAGGGATTCATCTTCTTTCAATTTAACTATCTTAGTGAACCAAATTTCATCATATGGTAATTACATAAAATCAAGTATTCAGTTGATTACTTCTTCTTTGATATCTCTTGTTATTTTTGGGACTCTGTTTTTTATTGATTCAAAAGTTTTTATTATAAGCTTTATTACTTTTTTTATTGTATACGTAGGTATTACTTTTAGATATCAAAATCTTATAAAGAATTTTACATTAAGAGAAATAAGACTTAGAGAGAAACAAATTAAGATTACGCAGGAATCATTATCATCAATCAAAGATATTATTCTTGGTAATAATTATTCTACCTATATAAATAACTATAAAAAAAATGATTTCCCAATGCGAAGAATCTCTTCATATTTGGCTTATCTCATATTAGCTCCAAAATATTTTATTGAAGTTATTGCTTTCTCTTTTATAGGATTTATTGCTTTATTTTCAAATAATACAGATTCTTTAAATCAATCATCCTTAGTAGCTATTGGTACTTTAGGACTAGGAGCTCAGAGATTTTTGCCTCTACTTCAACAAATTTTTAGTAGTTGGATAAACCTAAATGCTTCAAGAATTCCTTCATTAGAAGTTTTAGAAGTTATAAGAAAAGAAAAAAATAGGAACAAATACTTTAAAATAGTAAAACCATTAGATTTTAAAAAATATGTAGAATTTAGAAATGTAAATTATTCATATCCTAATCAGAAAAACAAAATAATAAATAATCTGAGTTTAAAAATATCTGTTGGAGATATAATCGGTATAGTAGGAGAAACTGGTGCTGGAAAGACTACTTTTATAGATTTATTAATTGGGCTCCTAAGACCAATGGAGGGTGGAATATTTGTAGATGATAAATTAATTTCAAATGGAAGATTGTTAAATTCATGGAGGCAATCAATAAGTCATGTTCCACAGCAAACGTTTTTAATTGATGATTCCATAGCAGCAAATATTGCTTTTGGAGTTAAAAAAAAAGATAGAGATTCAAGAAGACTTATTAAAGTAGCGAAGTTAGCCCAGATATATGATTTTATTTCCGAGTTACCTCAGAAATTTGAAACTAATGTAGGAGAAAGAGGAGTTAATTTAAGCGGAGGTCAATCTCAAAGAATTTCTATTGCAAGAGCACTTTATGAAAATAAAAATTTGTTAGTACTAGATGAGTCAACAAACTCACTTGATTTAAACACTGAAATTAGGATATTAAAAGAGTTAATAAAATTTAAAAAAAATATTACAATATTGATAATTACTCATCGTTTAGAAAATCTAAAATTATGTAATAGGATTTTAAAATTAGAAAAAGGTAGAATTCTCTCTGATGAGAAATTATAAATTGGTCTATTTGAAAAAAGTTAATTAGGACTATTATTATGAAAATTTATGATTGTTTTTGTTTCTCAGGAGAAGTTAATTTATTAAACCTAAGATTAAAATTATATGAAAAAATTGTAGATTATTTTGTAATAGTTGAATCTAGTGTTGATTTTAGAGGTAAGAAAAAAAGTACTATCATAGACAGTAACTTTTTAAAAAAAAATCCCAAAATAATATATGTTTACTTATCAGAAAAAGATTTTATTCTGGATGATGCTTGGCATAGAGAAATCGTTTCAAGAAATGCAATAAGGAGGGGATTAGATAATGCAAAAGATGATGATCTGATTATTATCTCAGATATTGATGAGATAATATCTCCTTCTAAGTTCCCTAATATTGCTAATTCAATAAGAGTATATGAAATGTATTGGCATAGATTTTTCCCTCAATATATTAATTTCATTTCGACATGGAAACATGCATCATCTTTCCCTTTTAAATATTTAAAAATTTATGAGCCATTTGATATGAAATTAGTTAGAAAAAATTACTATAGAAAGAAGGTTATACCTATCGATAAGTATGAGGAAATTCCAGAAGCGGGCTCACATCTAAGCTACTTTCCTAGAGAATTCCAAAGTAAAGAAAATAAAGAGATCTATAATATAATTTATAAATCTATAAAGAACAAAATAAATTCTTTCCCAAAAGATCATTTAAAAAATAAATATGCGACCTTTGACACAAATGAAAAAGAATTCAAATTATTATTCTATTTCGGTATTGATATTCTTGGAGTAAAAAATATTTGGGGAAATACAAGGAATCCTTTTGACCATTTTTCAGCTGAAGAAAGAATTGTCATTAATGAATTTTTTAAATTTTTTCCAATAAAAACTCTTTTTAATGTAAAAAATTCAAAATCAATTCTTAGGTTTTCAAACTTCATTTCTAATTTTCTTTGGAGAATTATATTATTTTTTATAAGTTTATATTTTAAATTTATAAGATTTATAATTAGTTTAATTAATTTATAGATAGATTAAATCTATAGGAGTCCTTTTATTTTTTCATATTTTTATTACGCAAGGTTTTTAGGTTTTTATATGACATAGCATACTTTTTATTTCTAATAACTTTTTCTATAGTCAAAATTAATTTATTAATATCCATTGATTCATCGCTATAAGTAAAGTGAAACAAAGGACATGCAGAATTATCTTTTTTAAAAAATTCTCTCCAAATTTTTAATATTTTTAGACATTCTTTATTTGCTATCAATATTTCACTAAAAATTATAAATTCAGAAAATCCATTTTTTAAAAGTAAATTTAATGTATTATATTTTTTTGAAAAAAGTAATTCTGATTTTGGCAAAGAAAATATTAAATTTTTTCTTTTTGAATAGTCTCTTGCATATGAAACTTGAACTCTTATAGGTAATTGCCAATTATTTACTTTGAAAGGGATAACATAAACGCAAGATTTTCTATTCATTTTCTTTATCTAATATTTCAAAAGCTCTAATTGTTGATTCTGAAAAACATAAGTCTTCATAATAAACTCCAAATTGTCTATCAGGAGCAAAATTTGATAAATCTGGAGAAAACCAGTTTTTAACCCTAACGTTAATTGATACTCTAGTTTTATCAGTTTTATTTACGATATTTCCATGTTCAGTATTAGGATCAAAAACTAAAAATTCTCCATAATTTATATTAATTGGTTTATAGTTTGATTCTTTATCAAGCATAAAAATAGAATTGCTATCATATGAATTAGTAACTGGAATCCAGACAACTCTCTGAAATGGAGAATCTCCAGTTCTATAATCTACATGTTTTTCTAATATGGAATTTACTTCTCCGGGCATTTGAATAGAAAGATTTAAGTTTTTTTGAATAGCTAAATCAAGTCCTAATATCTCATAAATTTCAGGACTAATTAGATCTAGAATTTTTTTCTTCCATTCACTAATTTTGTTTATAGATTTAAAAGCCTTTATTCTTAATTCATTTATTTTTTCTGATTCAACCTGTAAATGCAATTCTTCTAATTTTTTAATATTAAGACAATTGGAAATATCATTTCTTAATTCTTTAATAAATTTGTTGTCGTTTTTTTTAAATATATATCTATCAAAACTACCTTCAAAACTTGGCTCTGATATATATGACATTTTTTTAAATTCAGTAAAATAATTATAAAGTAATATTTATTTTATTTATATAAAACGTAACTTCTTCCAGCATATCCAACGTCGCGATAATTCTCGAGCTTCCATTTCGTAGAATTTTTCCATTCATTTAATGCAAGTGAAACTCCTTTTTGAGGATTTCCTTTATATCCAGAAAAATAATCATCTATGTATAAAATTGTCCCCTCTTGAACTAAAGAATCAATATGTTGAAATACAGGGACTGCTGATTCATAGAGATCACAGTCTATATTAATTAAAGAGGCTTTTTCATCAGAATAGATTTCTTTTTTATCTATGTTGGGAAGACTAACATCATAAAAGCCTTCAATTAATCTTACATTATCTAATTTAAATCCTGAATCTAAAATCAATTTTTTAAATTCATCTTTACTAGTTGATAAAGCTCCCTCGTTCCATCTAGATCCAAATTCATGATCTTGTTCTACCTTGGGCAAACCCTTAAAACTATCATAGGCAAAGAATCTCATTTTATTTTCTAGAAAATGTCTACTACTTTCTAGTAGAGCCATCCTAAATGTTCTACATCTATGACAACCAAATTCGTGATAATTTCCAAAAATTGAATTTTCAGAAATAAACTCAAATGCTTGATAAAAAAAATTAAGTTTTGAAGCATGACGATTAGTTTGATTATAAATAATCTCATCTTGTTTACACCAATTTTTCTGACCAGTAATTGAATTTAGTCTTTCATTAAACCAGGGCTCACTTCTTTTTGAATTCATAATTTTTTTTAAGATAATAACATTAATCTTTTTTTAAGAAAAATATATATATGAATAATCCCCAGTATATCCACTTTGATTAAACCACCATTCCCATTCTTTTGGATTATTAAACGCCTCACAAGTAACTTGCCAGTATAGAAGGTTAGCTTTCTCCTCCTCATTCCTATAGCTTTCAACACATATATATTTATTTATTTTGGCAACTCTCTCAATTTCTTTTAAAGCCGAGAAAAGATCAAAACAATATAAATTATGTAGAGTATTTATAGAAATTACTAAATCAAACATCTTTGAATTAAATGGGAGATTATTGGCGGATCCTAATTTCAAATTTTCTCTTACTTTTTCATGAGAATTTTTAATAGCATATTCTGAAATATCAATACCAAAAACTTCACATTCTGGAAGTAATTTTCTAAATTCATATAATAAGTATCCCTTACCACAACCAATATCAAGAATCTTTGAATCAGATTTTAAATTGTAAGTATTTATCATTTCTTGGGCAACTTTTGTCCACCTGCCTGGTTTGTAACTATATCCGCCATAGTTAATTCGTCTGTCTCCATCCCAGTAATCAAAGTCAAATTTTTTTGCTAGAGTTGCTGCTTTAGACTTTGGGAATTCTTTGTCATTTACTCTTTCTAAATAATTTCTCTTTGTACTTTTATGAAGTGAACTCATGAAATCTATTTCTCTCATATTATCTTTTTGTATATCTAATTATCTTACTTTAATGTTCACTTTAAAAAGAATATTGATCTCTCATCTTCGTTTAAATTAAAGTTTCCTTGAGAATTACGAGTTTCTTTTTCAATTTCCAATAGATTTATTTTGCTTATTTCTTTATAATCCCATCTAGCAAGATTATATAATTTTTTTCGATTAAAAATGCCATTTATACTTGAGGGAAATAATAGAATAAAATTAAGAAATGAAATTCTATACCCCCAGTCAGATGAAAGAAAAATTCTTTTTATATATTGTTTGAAAGTAATAAATATTGAGGGAGAATAAGAGAAAGAGATACTCATAGCAGAATATTGTGAAGATAAGACCTTTAAGACTTTTTTTCTTCTTTTCTTTATTGGAATTCTTTTTCTAAAAACCTTATGTTCAATAGTAATTAGTTTTCCAAAAGTTGCTAGTTTAGACCATAAAAGTCTATCTTCTCCATAGTAAACATTTTCGTATGGATTTTTAATCATTAAATCTTTAGTGGTCATTTGTATCTGTTTACCACTGAGGAAAAAATCCTTAATTTTTAGCCTTTTTTCCAATTCATGATAGACATTTATAAAAGAATTTATATAAGGTTCCCACACATCATCAGTATCCAAATGTAAAATCACATACTTCCCTTTAGCTGCTTTTATTGATAAATTTCTAGTCTCTCCTAATTTCCTTCTATGATCCCTCAATAAGGCTATAAAATTAAAATTTGATTTATTTTTAGACTTAATTCTTTTTAGAGTTTCAACTGAATTATCGCTAGATCCATCATCTATTACAATTATTTCCGTTCGTTCATTGATTTGTGCCAGTAGGCTATTTATGCTCGATTCTAGAGTATCGTTCATGTTGTAATTGCAAATACATAATGAATAAATAGGTTCCATTTTCTAGTTATGTAAACTTTTTTTTAACCACTTAACAGAAAAACATGTTTCATTTGTGTTAAGAGTTTTTGATTCATAGGAATCAATTATTTCAGAGATAGCATGTTTCACACTTTTTTTAGGAATAAACCCCAAATCTAAAATTTTATCTGAACATTGCCTATAAGATCTTGGGTCATTTGAGGGAGTTATCTCTATTTTCGTATTTGGTAAAAGTTTCTTAACTTCTTCAGCAATTTCTAATATTGAGATATTTTCAAAACCAGCATTATAAAATCCTGATTCAAGTTCACTATATTTATTTATGAAAAACAAGTATAAATCACAAATATCATCTATATGAATATTTGGGCGTATTTGATTCCCACCGAATACAGTTATTAGCCCTTTTGATAAGGCAGAAAAAGTTAGTATGTTTACTGAAACGTCTAGCCTCATTCTTGGAGATACACCGCAAACAGTAGCTGGCCTTATACAAAAAATTTTCATTTTGTCTTGGTAACTTAAAAAAATCCTTTCTGCTACCATTTTTGTTTTGTTATATTCCGAGATAGGTAGTAACTCTGTATCTTCAGTTACTCGTTCTTTGTCACTAATTCCATAAACACTTCCAGAACTTGCATAAATAAAAGTTTTTACACCTGCTCTATAAGCTTTTTCTGCCAATTGCTGACTTGCTAAGACATTAACCTCCCAGCTTAAATGGGGATCTAATTCTACAAGAGGATCATTTGCTATATTGGCCAAATGAATAACTGCATTTATCCCTAAGAAGTGACTTTGCTTTATATTTCTTATATCCTCTTTTATGATTTTTAAGTTTTTAGTTGGTTTTAAGTAGTTACCAAATAAATTTGAATCTATTGAAGTAATTTTATGACCTTCTTTCAAAAGTTTTGGAATTAATACGGTGCCCTTATAACCGTTCCCACCTGTTACTAAAATATTCATAGATTAGTTTTTAGGAAAACATATTAACACAAAGAGAATCTGCTTAAATCGAAAAGAAAATTAAATTTCTCTAATTCTTGCTAATAATTTGTATAGCCTTATTCAAAACTTTATCAATATCTATTGGGTTATTGCCCATAGTATCTACTGCTATAGAAGCTCCACAACATGCAAGTGCTGCTATTTTCATTATTGAAGATTCATTGCACATACCTGTAGCCATTATAGATAATAATGTATCGCCAGCGCCTGAAACATCTACTGGATTTACTGATAGGGCTGGGAAAGCTTGAATTTGAAGACTATTATTTAGGCTTTTTGAATAAACTACAAATCCATTAGCACCAAGTTTCATTATAAGGTTTTGACAATTTGTTTTATCCATCAACTTTCTACATAACTCATCTAGGCCGATATCTTTATTATTCATAGCAATTCTGGCTTCTTTTTCATTTGGACAAAGAAGCGTAAAATTTTTCATTCTTAAAATATCACCAATTTGACTACTCGATTGAGAATCTCCATATAATTTGAGATTATTTTTTTTCGCACATTTTTCTAATCCCTCTATTAGTTCATCTGAAATTAGACCATAAGCAAAATCCGAAATAACAATACCTTCAGATTCGCATGATAAACTTTCTACCTTATTAAGAATTAATTTTGTCATTTCTTTTGTAATCATATGATCATCTAATCGGCTAACTCTAAAAAGTTTTTGATTCTCAACAAGATATCTTTTCTTAAAAGTTGTTGGTCTACTTTGATCAATTATTAATTCAGAAATCACTGAATTTTCTTTAAGTGAATTTCTTATCCAAGAACCTTCACCATCATTGCCAATTATGGAAATAAATTTACAACTAGATCCTATAGAAGAAATATGAGAGGCGACAATAGATGCTCCTCCCAAAAAGTTTTTTTGATCTAATTCTTTCACTACTATTACAGGCGCCTCGGCACTCATTCCTATAGCTTCGCAAGCAGTATATTGGTCTAAAATTGAATCTCCAATAACTATTAAATTAGATTTTTTTATGTTTTTACTTGCTTCCCTTAAACAATCAACGGTTATATTTTGTCTTTCTAAAGCTTTTAAAAATTCCTTCTCGCGTTTGTTTTTTAAATTATCTTCAGATATTGTCAATAATTCAGAGCTGGCATAACTTATTTCTCCAGCATGAAAAAATATTGATTTTTTTGTTTTATGAAGCGTTTTTATTGTTTCTTTAATATCTTCTAATTCTGAGTTTTCATATTCTTTGCCTAATATAACTTCTTTTGGATTTATTTTTTTTACAGCTTTATTGAGACTGTTATCTGGTAGAAGGATTATTGCATCAGCAATTCCAAGTTGGGCAAGTGAATTTGCTCTTTCTGTTTGGTTGAAAATCAATCCTTCGCAGGAAAGATCCTTAAGAATTGCCACAACAAAAAGTTTGTTAATTTCACGGGCATGCTTTAAATATCTAATATGGCCTGGATGAATCGAATTAAAGTGCCCATAACCTAAAATACAATTTGAGTAAAAATTAGCTTCACTTAGTTCGATTATGGTACTAATTTCATTTCTCATTAAGTTTTGAAAACTTTTTTTATTATATTTCTTAGGCCCTTGTTTTAGAAATCCATTGCATACAAATATGAAAAAGTATTAACTGAGTATCTTCAGCTATTTGCATGTCTTTAATTTTAAAATGAATATTTTTATCTGCAATTTCTTTACATTTGCCACCATCAAATCCAACAATTGCATATGTTTTAATTCCTATTTTTTTTGCTGTTAAAATTGCATTTATAACATTTTGGGAATTTCCGCTACCAGACAAGATTATAAGAATGTCCCCAGCATTACCAAGAACTTCTAGTTGATGTGAATAAATATTTTCGTAACCGATATCATTCCCTAGGCATGTAATTATGCTCGGATTGGAAGGTAAAGCAATCATTCTAAGACCAGGAATAGTAGACTTTTTACCTGTATCACTTTTCGAATAACCAATTCCATAGTGAAAGTCATTAGCTATGTGCATCGCATTTCCTGCACTTCCTCCATTACCGCAAATAAATACGTTTTTTGAATTAACCCAACAACTCTTTAACTCTCTAGACAAATCTTGTATTCTTTCCAAAATATTTTCATCAAATACATTATTTAAATTCTTCAAATAAATATTTGCAAAGTTTGTAAAATTATTATTTTCTTTGGACTTTATTTCCATAATTCTCTAGCCTTCTTCAAATTAGTATGAGTGCCAATATCAATGAAATTTGAGTTAGTTTTATAAGTAAATATCCTACCATTAATTTTAGGTATAATATCTAAACTTATATCACCATGCTCAAGATTAAAATTTGATAAGTATTCTATAAAATCTTCATCAAAAGCATAAATTGCTCCATTTGCTAATTTTGTAGGAGGATTTGATATTTTTTCATAAAAACCTTTTACTAAATTATTATTATCTAATTCTATTACTCCACATTGCTCGGGATTTTCTGTTTCGAAAGTAAGCATAGTAATTAATGCTTTAGAGGGCCTATTTTTGTGAGCTTTGATTAACTCCTTTAAATCATCATCTGTGACATTATCTGCATGCAAAATTAAACCTTTTGAACCTTTAAAAAAGCTGAGATTATTAATTAATGTTCCTGCCGTTCCAATAAGTTCTTTTTCATAAATAGTATAAACCTTAAGATTTTTGCTATTCCACCTTTGGATTGATTCATACACTTTGTTCGCAAGATAGTGCGTATTGATAAGTACTGAATTAATTTCTAAATTTTGAAGTTTATCAAGCCACATATGTAAAATTGGCTTGTTATTTATTTCTACTAAACACTTTGGAATATCATTTGTAAGAGGTCTTAATCTTGTACCAAGACCTGCAGATAGTAATAAAGCCTTATATTCATTTTTCATTTTTTAAAAATAATTTAAGTAAATAATTTTAATAAAAGAATTTAAATTCTATAATTTAAAAAAATAAAGATTTTATTTTATAAAGGCATTCAATAATCCTACATTAAGCAATTGTCTTTCAGAATGTTTTCAATAATTTTTAATGATTTATTTGAGAAATTATCAATAAAAATAGGCTCTAAATTATTTTGTGGATTTATAATATTGAAGTATTCTTTTACTTTGTCTCTTTCTTTTAAACCATGTCCAGTTTTTATGTGTATAAGAGTTGAAATTCCTGCATCCAATCCTGCAATTAAATCTGACAATCTATCCCCAATAATTAATGATTTTTTTAAGTCAATATCAAGAGTTAAAGATGCATTGAGAATCATATTAGGACTAGGCTTCCTCCATGAAAAAGATGGTGCATTCGGACCTAATCCATTAGCGTAAATAGCAATTAATGTATTACTTACTTTAACTTTATTTAACATTGCTTTCGTAACATCCATATAATCCTCCCACGTAAAAAATCCTCTTGAAATGCCAGATTGATTTGTAATTATAATTATTGGGATATTTAGAGTATTTGATAATTTAAAAAGACTAGGCACCCCATATTCCAATTCAACATCTTTACCATTAGAAATAAAGTGTTTGTCCTTAATAATTACTCCATCTCGATCTAGAAAAATTGCTGATCTCTTTAAATTGTCTTTTGATTGAAAGACCCTATTTTCATAAAAGAAATTTACTAAATTGCTATTTTCAATAAGCTTATTAATCTTTAATATCATTTGTTCATCATGAGAATTTAATAGTAGTGTTTATTAATTTAATATTCATTTTTATATAATTTTTAACATATTTAAAGAAAATGTAATTTATTTATTATTTTTTTAAATTAGCTTTTACATAATAGAAAAGTGGATTAGTTGTATTGTATCTAAAGTATTTTTCTTTAAAACATTTATGAAAAGCTTTATCTAGAATTACCGCAAATTGCGAGCAAGGTCCATTTATTATTTTGTGGCGATAACCTATCAGTTGCGAGTTTGTAAATGGCCCATAAGAGATAGGAGAAGTAGTTATATTTTTAAATGAATTTTTTCTAAGAAAATTTTTAATATAATCACTTGTTACTCTAATATAATCGTTTGGAGAACCATGAATTGGATAAATAAAAGGAATAATTATATGTATAAAAGAATCATTTTTTAAAACTCTTTTTATCTCTGCAAAAAGAAAATCCCAGTCATAAACATGTTCTAAAACATTAAATAGTAGGCATTGATCAAATTGATCGTCTTCTAAGGGGAATTTTTCATTAATATCAACCAAAATATCAGGATTTATTTTTTTATCAATATTAATTGAGGTATAGTTATCACATCTAATGATGCATGAATAATTAGAGTTTTTTCCGCCACCTATATCTACTATCCTTCCTTTAAAATAGATTTTTTCAATCAGTTGATTCATTAAAGATCTCATTATTGAAATTTTATATACATCCTTTAAAGTTCTAGTGAATTTAGTAAAAGAAAAAATATCAACATTATTTTTCTTTGAAGAACGTTTAATTTTTTTTATCTTGTTCTTCAAATTCATCTTGTAAAAACTTTATTTATAGTAAGAGATAATTGAGACTATTCAAATAAATTTAGTCAATTTGAAAATATATATTTTTATAATGAAGTTAAAGATTTTAAAAAGGATTTCATAATATCTTTAGTAGGAAATAAGCTTTAAATTAAACAGTTAATTTAAGATCAAATCCAAAGATCAAATCATCAAAGTCATTATCGCCACCACCATATAAATCTTCCAAACCTATAACTCCATTACCAAATTCTCTAAAATGAGAAATCCCATCAGCATTGGCTTCAGTAAAAGAGAAATAAGTTTGACCTGTTTCATGAACAGAGGCATAAGGAGCAATCATCTCTGAGTCAGAGAATGATGTGATTGAACTTGTTACAGTGTCTCCATCGCTAGTAGATAGACTGCCAAGAGAGGAAAATAAATTAGTTGAATGCAACGCTGCATCTTTATAACCAGTTTCATCGGGAGTAATTAAATCCCCAGTTGTTGGGTCTATAACTGCTCCGTTACCATTTTGGATTTTATAAAATCCAACGGTGCTTCCGTACATGGCTTCTCTGGCAACGGAAACAGAACCCTCCAAACTTAATCCGGCAAATCCTGTGAAATCTAATATTGGGTTGAATCCTAAATCACTTGAAATCAAATCGTTTACGCCAGAAAATCCTTGTTGTAAAGATATGGCAATTGTGTTCCCTTCATTAGAAGCATTAGCCATTACAAGTGGATCACCCGCTGAATTTGTTGTAATGTCACTAAGGTTGAGGATATTAAAACTAGAGCCAAAACCGTCCAAATTAGTATTATTTACGAGAAGAGATTCAAGTGTTGTATCTACGATTTCAAAGAAAACCAACTTTTGAGTATTTATTAGACTTATATCTGCACTTAAATCCATTGAAGAGAGATTAGGCGTATCTGAATTTTCTACATTTGAAAGTAATATTGAACCTCTATTTTTAATCAAATCATAAGTTAAAGTATCACTTTCATTTGAGTTGAGTGCCACATATCCAATCTGATTTACAGTACCAGCATTACCGCTAATACTTATACTTAAATTAAAAGCAGCAGGAGAGGTAGTATCATCTGCGTCAGCAACAATTAAGGCTTGACCACTAGTAGATCTTGTAAATTTTGGAGTGAGATCAACAACACCAGCAGTAGATGGATCAAGAATTGTTCCATTTTTAATACCGTCTTTATCTCCATAACCCCCATCAACTAACTCTAAATTAACGGTATCGGCATTTCCATCTCCACTTAAATCATAAAATCTTGCGCCTGCTTTTTTTGTTGGGTCAAAAGTAAGAGTTGTAGCTGTGGGAGCAGACCCATCTCCAGAATCTGTATAAGAGAAATATGCAACATTCTTACCTGTTGTTGTAAGTCCATCTAAGAGTGGATCTAAGTCTGTTGTAGTTTTACCTTTACTATTAAGTGCAGCATTTCCTAATAACAATTCAAAATTAATACCAGTTTGACCTATTGAAAGTCCGGAAGGTTTATTAGAAATTGTAGGAGCATTAGATAAACGATTAAGAGTTAAAGCACCGTTGATAGTTCCAAAAGTGGGACTAAATAATGGAGTGATTAGAGTGTTATCAGTCTTTTTATATGAAAGTTTATAAAACTTGTCCAAAGCATTAGTTTTCTCACCAATATCAGTAATTGTGACTGTATGAGTTTGATTAGATGTATTATTTTGAGCATCTGTAGCTCTAACTACTACAACATAGTTATTATCAGAGTCGCTATCCGTAGGATTTTCATAATCAGGTGCGGCCTTAAATGAAAGCGTCCCTGATGAAGAATTAATTTCGAATAAAGAGGCATCAGCGCCCCCATTTAAAGACCAAGTAACAGTTTCATTAGCAGTGAAACCATGAACACCAGTAACATTTTCTTGTATAGATTTTGCACTAGTAGCAGCGCCTGGACTTCCTGATGATCCAGTTATTTGAGCTGGAGTTTCATCTACATCAAGAACAGTAATGGTGGTTGTCTGATCAACAGTGCTACTTGAAGAATTAGTTGATCTAACTACAACTACATAATCATTATCGGTATTGGTATCGGTGGGATTTTCAAAATCTGGCGCGCTGCTAAAACTTAATGCTCCCGTAGAAGAATTAATTGCGAATTTGGATGCATCTGCTCCTCCATTTAATGACCAGGTAACAGTTTCATCTGCAGTAAATGTGTGAACGGTAGTTGCATTTTCATTTATTGATTTAGAGAAAGTAGTACTTCCTGATTCTCCAGCTTCGATAATATTAGAAACAGTAACAGTAACCGTTTGATTGGAAATATTTCCCTGACTATCAGTTGCTCTAACAATGACAACATAATCATTCCCGCTGTTGGCGTCAGTTGGATTTTCAAAATCTGGCGCGCTGCTAAAACTTAATGCTCCCGTAGAAGAATTAATTGCGAATTTGGATGCATCTGCTCCTCCATTTAATGACCAGGTAACAGTTTCATCTGCAGTAAATGTATGAACAGTTGTTTGGTTTTCACTTACTGTTTTTGTACTTGTAGCTGCTCCTGCACTTCCTGTATTACCAGTAATTAATGGATTTGTATCATCAACATCAGTTACTGTTACGCTTACTGTTTGATCAGAAGTATTGCTTCCATTATCAGTGGCTCTAACGACAACAATATATTCATTATTTAAACCATTATCAGTTGGATTTTCATAATCTGGAGCGGCAAGGAAACTTAAAGCTCCAGTTGAAGAATCAATCGAGAATTTAGATGCATCTGCTCCTCCATTCAAACTCCAACTGACAGTTTCATTAGCAGTAAATGTATGAACAGTTGTGGTGTTTTCTGTAATAGATTTTGCACTCGTAGCATCTCCTGCACTTCCAGAAGGTCCTGTTATGTTTGCTGCTGTTGTATCGCTTGAATCTCCAGAATCCCCAATCATTCCAGGGTCACGGACCTTTCCTAAAGTTGTATCCGCATCATATTTTCCATTATCACGAACATATACCGTTAATGTTTTTGTCGAATCATCCCATTTTGCACCTTCGCCAGTCTCTGAATTAAATTGAAAATCAAAATATTCACCTGTTGCAGGATCTTTTTTGTAGTAAACAGGATTTCTAGTATCGTCGGGGAGGACCCAAGATAAGGAAACAATCTTTCCATAATTACTCGCATCTGGGATGGTGACATTAAAGTCCATAACACCAGTTAAAGCTTTAATATTCGAAGAAGATCCACCAGTATCTGCTGCAACTTTTCCTATAACAGCAGCGCTTGCTTCTTGAATGATAGAAACATCCATTGTGTAATCTGTTTTGGCGCTACCATCAACACCTTTGACAAACATCTCAATTTTGGAATCAGATGATGAAGAGTCAGAATTAGATATTGAATAGATATCTGATTGAGCTGTATTAGAAAACTGCTCAATAACCTTTGCATCCGTATTAGATGTTGTTACAGCATCAGCGAAAGTATCAGATGCCGATGAAGTTGATCCATTACTGATATTTCCATCACCTGTAATATCCTGTCCAAACTCTGATTCATTAAGTTCTGCGGTGGTTCTGTAAGTAACATCACCCCAATCAATTAATCCTGCAGAACTTAATTTATAAACCAAATATGAGATATCAGTATTAGATTCAAATGAGGCAGTTTCTTTAACAACTAATTTGTAATCATTACCAACTTTCTGTACTGCAATAGCTTCTGATTTAAAGGATCCTTCAGTAAAAGTATCTGTGAAATTGAGATCAACATAACCACCATCTGGAGATGTTATTTGGATAGTAGAATCACTATCTTTAATGAAAAGACTTCCATCACTTGTTTGTCTAAGCTGCGCTCCTGTTGTATCAGTGGCAATTGCTGTTGTACTACTTGAACTAATTGTTGTTATCGTTCCGTCGCCATCAATATCAATTTGGAATGCTGATTCTAGTTTTTTAGGATCATCGTAATAAGAGAACGTTCCCCAATCAACAATCATTGTTGATTGTTTTATATTTACCGTTTCATAAGCTGTAGTGGTGTCAGACCCAGAGGTGGTTGTGTTTTTAATTAGAACTTTGTAGTAATCAGTGCTTGAAACTGTTGCTGATTCAACTGCAAGGACTTCTCTTTTATCAGTAAAATCTCCAACTTTATATGTCTCATCAAATGAAATTAGACCTCCAGAAAAATCTAATACTGCATTTTTTGTTTGACCAGATCCAGATGCAATAAATAAATTTTTAGAAGAATCTAAATAAGCTAAAGCTCCTTTTGTATCAGAAGAAACTGATGTAAGAACCTCACTTGTTGCAGACCATATTTTCCCATCTCCATCTAAATCTTGATTGATATCTGCTTCATGTAATTTTGCTTCTCCAAATGTTTCTGTATTCCAATTAACGACACCAGCAGTAGATATTTCAATCGTCTGCCATTGTGTTGTTATGGCATTTGAATTGTTATTTTTTAATTCATGCTTGACAGCAAGTTTATATTTATCAATAGTATTATCAGAATCACTATCAATTCCTTCTACCGCATATGCTGCAGAAGTTCTTGTCTCTCCGGCCCAGGTATCAGTCCAGTCGAAGGCGACTGCGGCATCATTAGAATCAATTATCAAAACATTAGTTGATCCTTTTGTTATGTAAAGGCCACCCTGAGCATCTTTTGTTAATGTAACTGCTGTATTGGCGGTAGTACTTGTATCGGTGCTAACAGCTGTAGTTGTGACTTTACTTGCATCGTAGGTGGCACCATCACCATCGATGTCCTGCCCAAAAACAGACTCTTTCTTCCCAATAGCTTTTGACCAAGTTCCACTACTCCAATCCAATGACCAATCTCCCGCACCAGATGAAGATTCTTTAATTACATAAGTTTCCCAGAAAGTATTTTGCTGTCCAGCCCAAGTATCTGAACTTTTTATTGCGAGTAAGAATTTTTTAGTACCACTATCATCAAATGATTCAACGGCATATGCCGCTGATGAATATGCCCATGCGTAATCACCAGAGCCTCCAGAATCACTCCAGTCAAAGGTTGGAGTGCTACCCCATTGATCTGTAATGGCGATAGTTACGTCATCAGAAGTATCTGCAGTATCTTTGTTGTCAATAATATATAAAGCATTACCATCATCTTTTTTAAGTAAATCTCCAGTAGTATCAGTACTTACTGAATTTAAGGCATCTGCAGATAAACCAAAAGCACCATCACCATCAAGGTCAGCTTGTGATGCATCATTACCAAATAGTGATTCTTTGCTTTTTATAGATTGAGTCCAAATACTATTATTCCAATCAATAATCCCTTTGCCATCAGTATATCTAAGCTCCCAATCAGTGAATTGATCAGATCCGTAAGAACCAGAATTTTTAATTGCAATAACATATCCATCTACAGAATTACCAGAGAAATTTGTATAAGTAACATCTTCTACTGCAACAGCTTTACTAGACCAGGAACCACCTTCCCATTGTGAAGAATAATCAAATTGAGCAGAACCTCCCCATGATTCTGTTATTGCAATATGCTCTCCTGCTTCTGTAAGAATAAAGAAATTACCATTAGAGTCTTTTTTTAAGACATCGCTATATGTATCAGTATCAACAGAGGATAAATTACCTAGATTTAATCCCTGACTTCCATCGTTATCAAAATCCTCTCCGAATGCTTTCTCATAAGGTTGAATTGACTGAGTCCAGATACTTTTACTCCAGTCAAGTACACCAGAATTACTTACTGTAAGAATCTCCCAGTCTGTATTGGATTCAGTTCCAAAATTATTTGTATGCTTAATTGCAATAGAAAATGATTCCCCATCTAAATTTATTTCTGCCGCTACAGCTTCTGAACTACTCGATCCAGACCCCCAGTTAGAAGAATAATCAAAGTTAGGTGTCCCGCCATAATCATCCTTTATTGCTTTAATATTCTCGCCATTACTATCACTTATATATAGTGAATTTTTAGAATCTTTCTTTAATAGCCAGCCATTTGTATCGCCAGAAGCAGTAGTTAGATTACTTAAATTTAATCCTGTTGTTCCATCCCCATCAAGATCCTGCTGGAATGTAGTCTCATAACTTTGAATGGATTGGGTCCATACTGTTTTCTCCCAATTATTATTTCCAGCATTGCTACCAGATGCATAAATAGCATAAACTTGCCAATCCTCTGAAGTCGTTTTCTGACCAGTTTGCCAGTCAGTCCAGGTATTTGCATTTTTGACAGCTACTTGATAGTAATCATCTGAGGTATCTCCAGAAGTTCCATTATTATTTACCTCAGATACGGCTATAGCTATTGATGAGTAACTTCCATCTCCCCAATTCGAAGAGGACTCTATCCAACTATCGTTAATAGCGATTTGAGTATTGCCATCAACTATATATAAAGCGCCATTTGCTCCTTCACTTGCAAGTATCGCTCCAGTTGTATCTGTATTTCTATTAGTTAATGAAACCTGACCAGATTTATCTCCATCTCCATTAAGATCTAAATCAAACTCATCTTCCCAACTAGTTATTGATTCTGTCCAGATTTGACCCGACCAGTCAATTTCTCCATCTGATTTAATTTTGTATATTTCCCAGTTTATATTTATATTATTTTCCCCATCAAATTTGTAAGTATCTGTATGTTTAATAGCTATGCGATAATAATCATCTATTTTCGCAACAGCTATGGGATCCATAGAGTAACTGAAATCTGAGCCCGGATCTCCAAAAGAGCTCTTCATTGAGGGATTTCCACCCATTGCATCTTTTACTGCAATCATCGTTGAAGTATCAGATCCGTCCCAAATGTATAAACTTCCAGCCGAATCTATTTTTAATCGATGAGAAACAGTATCTGTTGTAATGTCAGTTAAGCTTTCAAGATCAACTCCAATATGACCATCACCATCAATGTCTTGACCAAGAATTGGTTCGTAACTTCCTATTGATGTAGTAAAGGATGCATTCTCCCAACTAAGAACCCCAGAAGAACTAATAGAGTGGACTTCATAAGCAGTCATTGCCTCTCTATTATTGGCATTTCCTGAGGCTCCTCCAGTAAAGAAATCATTATCAAAGGTTTCTGTGAATTTAATAACAAGAGTGAAAGACCCATCTGATTTTTTTTCTGCTGCATAACCAATAGAACTATATGAACCGCCATCCCAGGTACTTGAATGCTCCAGTGAAGGATTCATTCCATAGTCATCTTTTATTTTTATTGGATCATTATTACCATCAACTATGTATAAAGAACCAGAACCTCTTTTTAGGTCAACACCATAAGTATCTGTAGAAATATCTTCTAAATTATTTAAATCAACTCCAATATGACCATCACCATTAATATCCTGATCAAATATTTTTTCATAGTCTGCAATCTCTGCTCCCCATGTTCCCATCCAGTCAAATGAGCCATCTGTTTTAACTTCATAAACAATCCATTGTTCTTCATCATGAGTTTGTCCTCCCCAATTATTTGTAAGTGTTTCCTTTACCGCCAAAGAATATCTATCATCAGATGTGTCATTGCTAGTTCCTTTATTATCTAAGCCAACATAAAGAGCTTCTCTTTTATAAGATCCATCCCAAGATTGATCATCTAAGACAATTTCATTGCCACTCCATTCCTCAACTACTGGAATATAAGCACCAGAAGAAGATAATATAAAAAGTGAATTATTATTATTTACCGCAAGTTTTTCTCCAGAATTATCCGTAGTTTTTAAAGTTAAATTACTTGTATCGATTCCAATAGCTCCATCATTATTTAAATCTTCATTGAATAAAGCCTCTTTACTAGCAATATCTTCTGTGTAATTGGAATTATTCCAGTCAAGGACACCTGTTGCACTTGTTTCTATAGTCTGCCAACTTGTTCCCTCCCCATAGTTAATTATTTCTTTGATTGCGATAATATACCCGCCAGATGAAAGTTCCTCTACCGCATAAACTTTTCTACTTCCATCTATCCATGAGTTATTCAAATATGCCGCTCCTCCAAATGATTCCGTAATTAAAATTGGATCATTAGATGTGTCGTTGTCTTTTAAGATATAAGTCTTTTTTTCATAGTCATTTTGAACATTGTTCGTATAAACAGCATCACCCTTTTCTCCTCTTCTGACCTGTACTAAATCATTAATATCTGCAGTCTCTTCTGTTTCATAATCCATTTTCCACCAGTCATATCCAGCTGCAGCTGCCCCACTATCAGAAGAAGGCACCGCATCTCCCGATATATTTTCAGTGCTACCTGTATCCCTTTGCCACCAGTCATATCCAGTTCCACCAGTTCCACCAGTTCCACCAGTTCCACCAGTTCCACCAGTTCCACCAGTTCCACCAGTTCCACCAGTTTCACCAGTTCTACCAGTTCCACCAGTTCCACCAGTTCCTGACATGCTTTCTTCAACAGTTGAATATATTATTTGATCCGTTCCAGCACCATGACTCGCCCCCGTCATTTTCATGCCGCCATCAACTACGCCATCCATTACATGAAAATCACCTTCATAAGTTGCTCCATTTATATAGCCAATTACATTTGAATTATTTGTAACGCTTTGAGAGGTGACGCTGCTTAAGTAATTGCCAGTTGAATCTTGAACCGTTTGGGTGCTATGTGAGTAATCAAGAGTTATTTGTTGGCCATAAAGAATTTTGTCCGATAAGGTTGCTTGTAATTCAGCATTAGCAGTATTTACTGCCGTAACTGGATTATTAGTTGTTCCATCTACTGTTACTTGTAACGCCGAAAAAGTAGCTCCTGGAGCTAAGTATATATTCTCGCTAAAGGTAAGGATTAATTTACTTCCATCATTTGAAATCTCAGAAGTAGTTAATGTTGGATTTGTATCAGTAACCGGCATACCAGGATCAACGATTATTGATTCGTTATTGTTATTGCCATCTTGATAACTTAAAACAGTCCTTATTTTTTTACCTACTTCATTCGAAGTGATCGTATAACTAGATTGAGTTCCTACTTCTTCCCATTCAGTTGTATTTATTGATCTTTGCCAGCTGTAACTAATTCGACTATCAGTGCCTGAACCGTCAGGATCAGCACTATCTTGATTGACAGTAAGTGTATGACCTACCTGAAGATTGCCAGATATAGAAAATGATGCATCGCCAGTATCAGTAACATTAACCGGCATACCAGGATCAACGATCCTTCCATTTTTGGTTCCATCACCATCCCAATGAGGATCACCGTCAGTAAGGGTTAAAGTTACTTTTTTATTATTAGGATCACTGGTATCGAAGCTATATAAAGCATTACCATTTGAACCTACATATGGCCTGAAGTCGTTATAAATATAGTTATATCTTAGATAAGTATTTGCACTGCTGAAGGAAGAAGGTAAATAGATATCTGCATTAATAGTGCTGCCAGGTTCTAATCCAGAGATATTAAAGGCAATAGGATCATATGTTGTCTGATATTGAGAATCTACAGAAACCGTATAACTCGTGCCATTTGAAAGTGGAATTGAATACTGGGAATTATTAGCGTCAAAAACTTCTATCCCTTTTAATGAATAAGTTGACTGAACCTTGATCGCAGCAATATTTGTCTGATCAGCGTCAGATCCTAAATTAAATTGCTCTGCAGTTGTCCAAGGAAGTATTGCAATATCTGGTTGATAAACATCTGCCTCTCCATCCTGGTCATAGTCAAGTAATTTACCGTCATCATCTAGGAAACTCTGTGATGCAATTGATAATCCCTTTGGCTGAGTTCTATCAATAGATTGAGAACTTTGCGTGAGAGTAATATCTGAGGCAATATTTACTGACTGAGATTTCTCTAATATCTGCTCACCTTCTTTAGAGAAAGTAGCTGTAAAGATATTGGTTCCATTGACTAAATTCTTCCAATCACCATCTGTAAGTGTGTAACTCCAAGTTCCACCAGAAGAAGTTGCTTTTCTTGTTATCCCGGCAAAGGTAATAGTAACTTCTCGTCCATCATCTTGACCTGTGAGGTTAACTCCAGAAACTTTTTCTGCATTATTAATTGTGTTATCACTGGCAACCTGATTAAAGGAAACATTTGGTAGAGGTTGACTATATATATTGACAGGATCTGAATAAACAGAACTTCTAATACCAGTTCCATCTGAATATGTAGCTTTTACTCTTAAGGTCTTATTACTATCTCCGGACTGAGGGGAATAAGTGCTGGAGTTTGCCCCACTGATATCAGTCCAGGTATTGGAGGTATAAGAAGCTTCCTGCCATTGATAGAAAATATTGGGATTAGAATTTACACCATCTGGATCATCTGTAATGGCACCTGCAGTAATAGTCCCGCCAATAATTGGATCACCAGAAATTGGAGCAAATATTCCCTGACCGCTATCTTTAATAGTTCTGCCAGTAACTTCTAATTGAACATCTGCATCACTAAACGAAATTGTTTTAATACTTGTTAAAAGGTCCTTATTTGAATCTTTTGAGACTGATATTGTCTCAAATAAATTACTAACTTCATATTGAATCGTATAACTATCTTTGGTCCCTGAATAAATAACAGTATCTTCCCCTTCCCCACCATCGATAGTATTGCTTCCTAATCCGGAGTAAACGATATCGTCTCCGCTTCCTAAAGTTAGGACATCATCTCCTTTTCCAAGGGTTACAATATCTACTCCAGCAGATCCTTTAAAAGTTATATCTCCTTCAAATGTTGAGCCAACAGTAAATGTTCCGTCTGATGAATTCTCTCTAGTCGAGGCATCAACCTCTATACCTTCTCCATCTCCCGCAGCTTGATCTCCTAGATTCGCATAGTAACTATCCCTAAAAGTTATTTTTTCAACGTTTTTTATTGCATATCCCCACGTGCTACTTCCTGTCCCTGAGTTGTTCCCGACAGGGATAATCATTAATTCGTCGGTTCCAGTCCCACCATCAAAATAATCAACTTGATAGCCATAGCTATAAATCTCTATAAAGTCATCTCCAGAACCAGCATCAAGATATCTAAAATCACCATCTATATGATCATCTCCATCTCCCGCAAGTATTTTTACGTTTTTACTACCACTCCTTATATACATCCGGTCATCACCGGATCCAGCATCAATTAACTGTTCATTAGTATTGCTGGTCTCAGCGCCACCACTACTCCCTGCATAAATCTGGTCATTCCCATCTCCTCCATAAATTGCGTCAGTACCTTCATTGCCGTAAAGAGTATCATTCCCTCCTCCCCCGTAAATTGTGTCATCACCATATCCTCCTTCAATATTGTCGTCACCATCACCACCGTAAATTTCATCGTTCCCATCTAATCCTTTTAGGGTGTCATTTCCTCCGTAACCATTTATAGAATCATCCCCACCTGCTCCGGAAATTTCATTATTGTCCGCATCTCCATTAAGAGTTTGATCTGGAACGGGGATTGACTTTGTGGAATTATCCTGGAATTTGACTGTTTCTACATTGATAATCTTAGTTATCTCAAGAGAATCATTCTTAGTAAAAATTGTGTAGAGACCTGAAGTTGTTTCGGTATATTGCGCCTCATTCCCAGTTATAGTAACAATGTCAGTTCCTTCCCCACCATCGATAGTATTGCTTCCTAATCCGGAGTAAACGATATCGTCTCCGCTTCCTAAAGTTAGGACATCATCTCCTTTTCCAAGGGTTACAATATCTACTCCAGCAGATCCTTTAAAAGTTATATCTCCTTCAAATGTTGAGCCAACAGTAAATGTTCCGTCTGATGAATTCTCTCTAGTCGAGGCATCAACCTCTATACCTTCTCCATCTCCCGCAGCTTGATCTCCTAGATTCGCATAGTAACTATCCCTAAAAGTTATTTTTTCAA
The DNA here is from genome assembly GCF_000015645.1 of Prochlorococcus marinus str. AS9601. Taxonomy (NCBI): domain Bacteria; kingdom Bacillati; phylum Cyanobacteriota; class Cyanophyceae; order Synechococcales; family Prochlorococcaceae; genus Prochlorococcus; species Prochlorococcus marinus. The sequence goes on along the minus strand of NC_008816.1, from coordinate 1,211,941 downwards.
CGTTTTTTATTGCATATCCCCACGTGCTACTTCCTGTCCCTGAGTTGTTCCCGACAGGGATAATCATTAATTCGTCGGTTCCAGTCCCACCATCAAAATAATCAACTTGATAGCCATAGCTATAAATCTCTATAAAGTCATCTCCAGAACCAGCATCAAGATATCTAAAATCACCATCTATATGATCATCTCCATCTCCCGCAAGTATTTTTACGTTTTTACTACCACTCCTTATATACATCCGGTCATCACCGGATCCAGCATCAATTAACTGTTCATTAGTATTGCTGGTCTCAGCGCCACCACTACTCCCTGCATAAATCTGGTCATTCCCATCTCCTCCATAAATTGCGTCAGTACCTTCATTGCCGTAAAGAGTATCATTCCCTCCTCCCCCGTAAATTGTGTCATCACCATATCCTCCTTCAATATTGTCGTCACCATCACCACCGTAAATTTCATCGTTCCCATCTAATCCTTTTAGGGTGTCATTTCCTCCGTAACCATTTATAGAATCATCCCCACCTGCTCCGGAAATTTCATTATTGTCCGCATCTCCATTAAGAGTTTGATCTGGAACGGGGATTGACTTTGTGGAATTATCCTGGAATTTGACTGTTTCTACATTGATAATCTTAGTTATCTCAAGAGAATCATTCTTAGTAAAAATTGTGTAGAGACCTGAAGTTGTTTCGGTATATTGCGCCTCATTCCCAGTTATAGTAACAATGTCAGTTCCTTCCCCACCATCGATAGTATTGCTTCCTAATCCGGAGTAAACGATATCGTCTCCGCTTCCTAAAGTTAGGACATCATCTCCTTTTCCAAGGGTTACAATATCTACTCCAGCAGATCCTTTAAAAGTTATATCTCCTTCAAATGTTGAGCCAACAGTAAATGTTCCGTCTGATGAATTCTCTCTAGTCGAGGCATCAACCTCTATACCTTCTCCATCTCCCGCAGCTTGATCTCCTAGATTCGCATAGTAACTATCCCTAAAAGTTATTTTTTCAACGTTTTTTATTGCATATCCCCACGTGCTACTTCCTGTCCCTGAGTTGTTCCCGACAGGGATAATCATTAATTCGTCGGTTCCAGTCCCACCATCAAAATAATCAACTTGATAGCCATAGCTATAAATCTCTATAAAGTCATCTCCAGAACCAGCATCAAGATATCTAAAATCACCATCTATATGATCATCTCCATCTCCCGCAAGTATTTTTACGTTTTTACTACCACTCCTTATATACATCCGGTCATCACCGGATCCAGCATCAATTAACTGTTCATTAGTATTGCTGGTCTCAGCGCCACCACTACTCCCTGCATAAATCTGGTCATTCCCATCTCCTCCATAAATTGCGTCAGTACCTTCATTGCCGTAAAGAGTATCATTCCCTCCTCCCCCGTAAATTGTGTCATCACCATATCCTCCTTCAATATTGTCGTCACCATCACCACCGTAAATTTCATCGTTCCCATCTAATCCTTTTAGGGTGTCATTATTGCGAGAACCAATTAAAAGATCATTTCCGCTTCCTCCTGATGCGGTAATTCCTTCAGTTGTGTTGTCTGCAACCGTAAAAAAGATATCTTTTGAAACCGTTGTTATTTGTTCACTATGGCCTTCGTTATCTGTATAGCTGATAACTGCTCTAATCTTTTTACCTTGATCACTATCTGCTATCGCATAAGTAGAAGATGTTCCTACCTCGCTCCAGGTACTATTATCACTTGATATTTGCCAGCTATAACTTAAGGCCCCTGTTCCATCAGGATCTGCTGCATCTTGAGAAATACTTAATGTATTTCCACCCTCTGTTGTACCAGAAATAGAGAAAGAAGCTTCACCATTATCAACACCGATACTACTTGTCTCTACTAATGTTCCGTTTACAGTTTTTGTGACTATATAGTTATCTACAGATTGAGAATTAAAATCTATTCCTATCGCTTCATTAGATGCATTTGTATAGTCAATATCTAAAGTATCGTATCTTAGATTTACGTCATCGGTCCCTAATCCTATATTTATTACGTCATTAACAGTCTCAAAATAACCTGTTCCAGAGATATTTATCTGACTAAATGTAAATAAATTTGTTAGTACAGAATTTCCACCATTTCTCGTATCAGTTATCTTTATCGTGGGAGTTAAACCTGTGGTAGAGAAACTGGTGTAATGACTATCAGAAGAATTAGTTTTAGTAAAAACAACAGAACCGCTATATTTCAGTTCAATATCAATATCAGATGAATTTCTTGGATTGAGTTTAAAAATTAAATCTGTAACGGTATAAGTTTCTGATACATCGGTGAAAGCTGATAAATCTATAGCTCCAGAACTTATTTCTCTTGTAAAACTTTGTTCTTCAATGAAGTCATTGAAGACATCAGAATTTCTAAAGTTCTCATTAAAAAAAGGTTTATATAAATATCTCCCAATTACGTATAAATTTGAAACTGTACCGAAAGACATCTAAATAGTCTTTATTTATAATGATAATATTAGTTATCTTACTAGAAATCTAGTATGGGAAAATATACTTTGTTACTGTTTAAATTAATTTTTTTTTCAGCAATTCTTAGTACAGATAATATGGTCTTAGCAAATGAGAAGATAAAAGCTATTGAGCAGGAAAATAAAGGTAAAGATTGGATAGAAGAAATAAAGGGAGAGATAAAAGCTATTGAGCAGGAAAATGAAGGTAAAGATTGGATAGAGGAATTAAAAGAAGAGATAAGAGAAGTTGATCAAGAACGTAATGTTAAAGATAAAATATCAACAGAAAAAGAAAAGAAGAAAAAAGTTTCAAAGAAAAAGATTTTGAAGAAATTGGAACGGGTCTATCAGAAAAAGGAATCTATTTAGATTTTTTAAAAAATTCAATTACAAAAAATAAACTTGGGATAAGAATAAATTATTTGCCTGAAGATTTTTTTACTCATAAAAATATATATGTTGATGGTAGAAATGTAAAAGCAGAATATTTTGGAATTGGGATGTTATATCAGCGTTATTTGTTACCTAAAGAATCAAGATCGAATTTTTATTTGCAAGCTAATACCGATATTTCCACTTTTAAATTATCTCATGATATAGATCTAACAAAAGAAACATATACTGATGGTAATGTTCAAGTTACTTGTAGTGCTTGTGGGATTCTGACTATTCAAACTAATCCAGATAAAGTACACATCATTCCTACTGTCAGCATTGGCTATCAATACAAAAATACTCCTAATTTCAAAACAAATTTCTCGGTTGGTATTCAATATATAGATCCAGGATCACTAGAAAATTTCACAAACACAGATTACAATCTTCCCTCTTATGTACAAACAAGAGTAGATGATTGGGTTAAGAAAACTCAGAATAAAATTGATAAGTATTCAGAATTTCAACCATCATTAAATATTGGTTTTAGTTATGCTTTTTGACAATTTTAAAAATATTCTTTAAAAAATCTATTAGTGAGTCTGTAAAGCATCTCGCCCAAAATCTATTTAATCCTAAAATTCCTGAATATTTAGTATGGCCATAAGGACTTGGTCCTATTATTAATTTTGGATTAATAAAAATTGATCCTTGATTTTGCTTGATTGAATTGTGAAAAGATACATGCTCACAAATTTTTTCACCATTTCTACTCAAGCCTATGTATTTTGCATTATCAGGTATACTCGATTTTCTATAAATAGCTAACCCCCCGAAAGCAGAATCTACAGGGATAATTTTTTTTGAGGAATTTATTTTAATCATCCTTGAATATACATTTCTTGATTCCGATTCAAACCTACTGAATCCAATATTTAATTCTTCTTTAGTTGCTTGCCAGCAATCATTCGGAGACCAAATATTATGACGTAGTGCCCAAATATCATAATATGATCCTTTTACATTCGCTGTCTGAGCAGACCATCCGTCTTCTGAAATGCATTTTTTAATTACTTGACTATTTATATTGCGGCAAACACCATCTGTATCAACAACAATTAAATAGTCTACCCAACAATTTTTTTTACTTTTCAATTCCTCTAAACATCTATTTCTACATAAAGCTAATCTTTGTGTATGAATTGGTAATTTCGTTCTTAATTTGCCAAAAGATTCATAACGAAAGTTTTTTTTCTGCTTTGAAAGTTTTTCTAGGCTATTTAGAGTTTTATCATTACTATCAGATTCAACAAAAAAATATTCAATTTTATTCGCAAAATATAGAGCCTTATCTAAACATTTTATTGTTTGAAAAATTTTTCTTTGACAATTTCTTATTGTACCAACTACTAAAAAATTCATAATGAAACTTCTTTAGAAACAATTATCTAATTTTTTAATAAAAGCTAATTTTTATAGTTTTAATTTAGTCTCGTAGTATATATTTTTCAAGATGCAGCAATTTTTAATGTATTTTTTATGACAATTCTTGTAAAGAATGCAAAGAAAATATTCAAATATTTGGTAATTATTATTTAGAAATTGCTTTTTTTAAAAGCAGAATAAATAAACCTGAGAGATTGTTTTAGATTCAGATCAAGAGTATTATTTAACAAGTATTCCTTAGCAGAATAAGGAATTTTTTCTAAAAGCTCAAATAGTAAGAATTTTAAAATTATTTAAATAACCATTTATAATTTATTTTTTATTTATTTTTTATTTATTTTTTAAAAACATTCTTACAAAAAAACTTTAATTTAAATAAGCTTAAAGTTCTTGTATAGATTTTGTCTTATCTTTAAAGTTAGTAAATAGCAATTGCAGATAAGATACTTTTCTAAGTTTTATATTTCCTTGTAAAGACATTCCAACTTTTAAATCTAATTGTTTTCCTCTCCTTAATTTTAGTTTTTGACTCTTAAGCTCAATCCGCGCTGGATAAACAAATTGATTCCTTTGTTCACTTGGATCAGGTTCAAGTGCATCGGTGCCAATACTAGTTATAGTGCCTTCTATTATTCCAAAATCTGTTGAGGGATATGAATCAATACTAATTTCCACATCCATTCCTTCTTTTACAAATCCGATATCAGAACTTGGGATTTCTAAATATGCAATTAGATCTCCCATGGGAACAATTTTTACAATAGTTTCAGTCATCTGGGCTGAATATCCTGATGCGACTGGCTTTAAATCGAAAATGTAACCATTAACTGGCGAATTAATACTTTTCTTCCCTAAATTAAGATCATTTTCTTCTAATTCTCCTTTCAATTGATTTAATGAATTTTTTAACTCTTGCATTTGTAGTTCTTGAGATTTACTTTTAGTAGCCCAATCCATTTCATATTGAAGTAAGTCTGACTTTAGAGATTGTAATTTTGTCTTTTGTTCAAGAAAGTTCAACTCAGAGATTGCACCTTCATCTAGTAGAGTTTGATATTTATCAGTAATATTCTGATAAATATCAATCTTATCTTTAAGAATATTTTTATTTTTATTGTATATTTCTTGTGTGTTTAATATTTGAGAATTTAATGACTCAATTTGCTGTTTTTTTATTTTTATTGAATTTTCTAAAGTAGTAGATAAATTAGAATTTGTATCACTTTCAATTCTCATTAAAACTTGTTTTTCATATACAAGATCACCTTCTTTAATTTCTATTTTTTCTATAACACCTGACATAGGCATTTTAATTTCTTTTACTTTTCCAATTGGAATAATTTTTCCAGGTACGATTATTATTTCATCTGTTTTTGCTAGTGCTAGCCATCCTATTCCAAGAAAACTTGTTAAAACAATTATTGAGCTAGCAACTTTAAGTAATCTTTGATCACTATTAATGAATATATCTTTATCCAAATCTGTTCCTTCAGTTGAATAAAAAGAATCAACTTTATCTTTTAAATTTTTAAATAATTTATTCAATTATTTTTCCTCATTATTTAAGAGTGAATAATATACTGATTTGTTTTTAAGAAGTGATTCATGATCTCCTTGTTCAGATAAGTCACCTTTTTCAAAAACAAGAATTTTATCTGCATTTATAACGTTAGATAATCTATGCGTAATAATTATTATTGTTGAATTTTTAAATTTATTTAATAGATTTTTAACAAATAGTTGTTCAGTTTCTATATCTAAAGCACTTGTTGCTTCATCTAAGATAATTATTTTTGGTTTTTTTAATAATGCTCTTACTAATGCAATTCTCTGACGTTGTCCCCCACTTAATGAACTTCCTTTCTCAGAAATTTTTGTATTGTATCCCAATGGAAGTTCCATAATAAATTCATGGGCGCAACATATTTTTGATGCTTCTACAATCTCCTTATCAGAAAAACTTTCATCACCAAAACATATATTATCTCTTATTGTTCCAGCGAAAAGTAAAGGGTCTTGACTAACTATCCCTAATTGCCTTCTAATTGAACTTATTTCTACCTTTTGGATATCGTATTTATCAATTAAAATAGACCCCTCATTAGGTACATAAAGCCTAGAAATTAATTTACAAAATGTACTTTTACCACTTCCACTTTTACCAACAATTCCAACAAAAGAATTTTTATCAATTTGACAGTTGATTTTATTCAGAGTTGTTTTGGAGTCGCCAATAAATTTAAATGATACATTATCAAATAAAATATTCCCCTCAACACTTGGCAGTTGAATTTTTCCTAAATCTTTTGATTCATTTTCTTTTGGAGTATTAACAATATCTCCCAATCTTTCAAAACTAATTTTTATTTCCTGGTACTGTTGCCATATAGTGCTCAACCTTAAAATTGGTTGTGTTACATATCCAGAAATGATTCTAAATGCAATTAGTTGACCAAGAGTAAATTCACCGTTTAAAACCATTATTGCTCCATACCATAAAACTATTAATTGAGAAATTTTTTGCAGAGATTGAGTAAGTTGATTTAATGAAACAGCTGTAATCGTTTTTTGGTATGTACTCTTAATAAATTTTGAATAGTAATTCTGCCATCTCCAGCGACTTGAGGTTTCTGCATTTTGTGTTTTTACCGTTTGGATACCAGATAGCACTTCTACTAAATAACTTTGAGTATTTGCATTATTAATAGCTGCTTTCCGATATTGTTTTTTAAAAAGTGGCGATCCATAGTATGTAATTAAAATCTGAATTGGGATAACACTTAAAGCTATTAATGTAAGCTTACCGCTATATAAAAATAGTACGAAAATATAAAATAAAGAAAATGACGCATCTAAAAAAGTATTAATACCTTGACTAGTCAAAAAGTTCCTAATTTTCTCAAGTTCACCTACCCTATTAGATAATTCTCCTATAGATCTTTTGTCATAATATTCAAGAGGTAATCTAAATAAATGATCAATTATTTTAATTCCTAATTTTTGATCTATTCTATTAGTAGTTTCTGAAAGGATAAAAGATTTTATACTTGATAATACTGCTTCAATAACTGTAATTACTAATAGTGCGAATCCTAATACTTGTAGTGTATCTAGACTTCTTTGCGATATAACCTTATCAATTATTACTTGAATTAATAATGGATTCGACAATATAAATATTTGTACAACTAATCCTGAAATTAAAATTTGGAATAAAGTATTTTTATATTCTTTTAAAATTGGAATAAACCAACTTATTGAGAATTTGTTTTCTTGAGTTAAACGATTTTTTGAAATATTTATGATGTTAATATTTCCCTCATATATTTTCTCTAAATCATTTTTATACAAAGTAATCAATCCATCTGCAGGGTAAATTAGAGTCAGTTTTTCTCTGTCTGCATTAACTACTAAAGCTAAATCATTTTTATAAATTATTAATGAAGGCGTTTTAACCTTAAGTACTTGCGATATGCTAAGTTCTCCACAAGATACCTCTAAACCTAATCCATAAGCAATTTCTGCGTAATTCCTAAAAGTATATTTCTTTTTATTCTTATCAAGAAAATCTAAATAATTGCTTATTGGATCAACTCGATAATTAATATCAATTAACTTACTTAAAATCCTAAAACATTCAATAACATTATCTTTCCTATTGCAAACATTTTTTTTAATATTTATATCTGCATAATGTAATTCTTTTTTTGATTCATCTATAGATTCTTCAACCATTTGAGAAATTTTATCTACTTTGGGAATTTTATTTTTATGAATTTTAAATTTCTTGAATTTATTATTAATAATTACTAATCTTTCTAGTTCTGAAAAATCTAAACCTAATATCTTCTCGAAATTTATTTTTTCAAGGTAATCAAAGTGAATTGATTTAGAAATTGAAATAATTTCAAAATTTTTTGAATCAATCTTTTTATCCTGAATATTTTTCAAAATTTTCTCATTAACAAGGTCTATATTTTCTGAAAGATTATTAAGAAGTTGTTCTTTATCAAAATTGTTATTAAATTCCTCCTTTAATAATTTATTTAAAATTGAAATTTTCTCATTTTTGAAGATTTGATTATTTATCCATTTACGAAATTCATTATTTTCCTTTAATAAATTTAAAAATTTTTCCTTTTCAATAGATATTAACTGCAAGTCATTTGCTGCTATATAGTAAAAAGAATTTTTAAGTTTATAAATCAATTCAGGAATAAATAAAAAATCATTTTTAACATATTTATAAATATTGGTATTATTTGTAGAATCTCTTTTTATTTGTCTAATACTTCCAGATAAAATAATTGAAACTTTATTAATTGTGATTTCAGGATTGAATATTTCTTCACCTACTGAATAATTCTCTAAAAAAATATCTTTTTCAATTATTTTAATTATCTCCTTATCAAGATCTAAATTTTTAAAGTAACTATCTTTATCCATATTCATAAATTTAATTTATTTTTCATTAAATTTAAATATTCTTTTTCATATTCTTTTTCTATTTCTTTCTCTAATAACTCCATGCATATTTGATTTTCATAATATTCACTATATATTGCTGGAACAAAATTTTCTCTTTGTATTAGATACCATTCATTACCTATTTCGATTGGATCATTAATTATTGAATCCTTTGAAATTTTTAGAATTTCTGCGATTTCTGAATTAAGATTTATCAAATTTACTGGTCCAATAATACCTAGCTTTGTTTTCTCAGATCCTGAGCTATGTTCTTTTGATAAATCATTAATACTCGATTCTTTTGATTCAATTTGATAGTAAAACTCATAAATTTGACTTTTATTTTTGTTCCTTAAGAGCGAATAAAAATATCGATCATAGCTATATTCCTTTCTTATTTCGAAGATTTTCTTGGCTTTACTAGAAAATTTATCAAGAGATAATTTTTTCAAACTAGCTAATTTATATATTTCTTTGTTTAAATTATGGATAAGAAATTCATTATTTTTTTTATTTTTTATTTGCTGAATATTATACTTTAAGTATAATTCTTCTTTAGTTTGATTAATTTGAAGTTCATTTGGGATAATATTTTTTACCTTATCTGCTTTTAAAAGCTCTATAAATATAGATCTAAAAAAACCTTTCTTTTCCAGATTTTGCAAATCGCTTAAGGAAAATTTTGTATCTAAAAATGGTAATTTGCAAATTTCAGCCATTCTGAATTGGTTCTATTTTATCCAAAATCATTTTTAGATCTTGGACCATTTTGTTTTTGCCTAAAGCTATTAATTTAAGAGTATCTTCATACATCTTTGTTTGAGCATCGGCTGTTCTCAAGCCCATTACTATTTGCTTTGCTTCTTTAGGAAGATCATCAAGAAAATATTCAGAATCATCGAACTTTAATTTTTGTTTATTTTCTCCGTCTGTTATTTCTTTCATTGTTTTCTAGTTTTTTTTAAAGATACAATCTAGATTAATAGGAAACTAGATTTTTTAGGAAATCTTTATTTCTTTTGTTAAATTAATTTTAAATTTCGAAGCAATAAAAAAACTAGAGATTTCTACTAACTTTAATGTTTTTGGTATTTTCTTAAATATTTTTTAAAAAATCGTTTGTACGTTCATGCTGGAAAGTATTGGAATGAATAATATTCAATCCGTAATCTTTTATGAGAGAGGATTGATAAGAAAAATAATATATAAATAGATGCAATATTTTAATTTAGTTTATTCATATTACTTCATTTATTGGCTTTTTTTAACTAAAAAAATCTTTAGTTTGGAATATTTTTAAAATTATTCCTTTTCTAAAATTATTATTGATAGGCTCTTTATCTGAAATTATTTCATTAGAAAAGATATTTTTATAGTGTTTTTAATATGGCCTTATTATTCTGACAATGTTAGTTTATTCAAAAACTTCTTAATGCCCAATCCATCCACTATAGTTCTTGTTTAAATTTAGCTTTCACTAGTTTCAATAGCAGTCTTGTAAGCTTTGGCTAAAGATACTTTTTTTCGTAAATTAAATCGAGTAATTTTCTAATTAATGTTTATATATCTGGAGATTTTTGTTGTGTAAATTTGATAGATGTTAAGATTGGTATTGCAAAGGGTTCATTTTGTAAAACATCATCGATCCTGTGAGTTATTAGAAGCTTTTCTAGTTTGCCATACTTAATGCCTCGTATACTCCATCATTCGAAATTAAACAATCAAAGATGTTTTGCGTAGAATTTGGCTCCTTTCATCTTCCCTGTTAGCCAGTACCTTTTCTCAATCAATCGTCCGTAGATTATTGTGCAGAACTATTTATGACAGAAGCGGGCAAAGTATTACAACTTTGACGCTTGGACAGGTGAAGCTCAATCAAATGATTGGTATACTGGAAAACTGGTTGTGGGGCCATAGCTCAGCTGGTAGAGCACCTGCATGGCATGCAGGGGGCCAGCGGTTCGAGTCCGCTTGGCTCCATTTGATTTTATTCTTGTTAGCAAAAGATTTGAAGGACTTAAATAGTTTTTAGGCAAGCCTTCTGCAAATAAGTTGCTGTATTTTTTTTAGGCTCTTCTAAAATTTATATCTTGAACATTCCAAAAATATTTTATGAATTACATCTAGTCGTTCTTAAAGAAAAAAATCAATTATTTTTAAAATTACTTCCTTCTTTACTTTTGATAAACCAACGCCATGAGTCTTTGCAAATATCTTTTAGGTTTCTCTTAGGTTCCCACTTTAAAGTTTGAATAACTAAAGAATTATTCGCAACAACGAAAGCAGCATCACCTTTTCTTTTTTCAGTAAAGTAATATGGAATTTGACAATTATTTACATTGCTAAAGGTCTTAATAAGTTCTAGTACACTTATACCTGTACCCGTTCCAATATTGAGATTAAGGTAAGTCGGCTCATTTTCATATAAATAAATAAGTGCAGCTAAATGAGCTTCTGCTAAATCCATTACATGAATATAGTCTCTAATACATGTCCCATCTTTAGTAGGCCAATCGGATCCGTAAATAGGAAGTTTTTCAATCTCTCTATTAATTACCCTTAAAATTGTAGGAAATATATTTGAATGATTTATTAAGGGATTTTCTCCAATTATTCCTGAATCATGAGCTCCACAAGGATTGAAATACCTCAAGTTAGCTATTTTCCATCTTTTATCGTCGCTTTTAAAAACGTCTTCGATTATTTTTTCGTTACTTAATTTTGTATTTCCATATGGATTAAGAGGTGAAAGGATTCCATTTTCTGATATCTTTTCATTTTTATCAATTTTATAAACAGTTGCGCTACTACTAAATATCAATTTAAAGCATTTAAATTTAGACATTACTGAAAGGAGACATAAAGTAGTGTTGAGATTTACATCATAGTAATTTAAGGGATTTAATATAGATTCTCCTATAGATTTTAAACCTGCGAAGTGAATGACGGCCTCGATAGGTTGTTTTTTATCATTAAATTCCTGAAAAATATTTTCAAGCCATAATTTGTTCCTTAAATCTCCTTTCCTAAAAAATAATTTTTCTTTAATTTCACCCATCTCATTAAATAAAATTTTTTCAATATTATTAAACGTTTCCGACTTAGAATTTATTAATGAATCAATAATCAAAACATTAAAACCCCGAT